>JAZOCA010000101.1:0-11665 GCA_045596285.1 Christensenellaceae bacterium
AATTATTTTTTTCATAATTTAGTTTATAAATACTAAACTTACATTTGTATAATCGTTTTTCAAAAAATCATCCTTTTGCATATAAAATGCAATTTTTGCACAATTAATATCAAAAGGAAGAAACTTAGAAGGTATTTCAAGCAATAGAAATGTGTTTTCAGTCTCCTCAAAGATATTTAGTGTACCTATACTTTCTTTTTTTATAGCAAAACATTCTGGATCTTCGTCAAAAAAACCTTCATTAAATTCAGTATAAGAATCTGGCTCTCCTTCATAAAATCTTACCTTAGGCTTCATCTTCAACTTAGAAAGAGAATACGCTTCGACAAAAAAATATAAATACCCTTTTTTATCTTCAAAAAAATCTTCAAGATTAATTTGAGATAGAAAAAATTCATAAGGAGAAAAAACATCCTCCATTAACCATGATTCAGGCAAATACACGTCCCCAAAAATTTTACTTTCTTCAAGTTCAACTTCCCTATTAATTATTAGCGCTTTCATCTTTTGCAACCTTTAATTTTTTATAATATTTATCACCTGAAAAATCGCGTTTTTCTTTATATTCTCCACCAAACAATTCAATAGCAAATTTTAATTCTCTAAAATCAACATAATTAATATTTGGATTCTCTATAATTTCAAGTAAATCAGGTAAGGCCTTTTCATCGCCGTATCTTGTAACATAAGTTAAATACAACGGTATATCATCCAAATGTGTTTTTAATTCATTGATTAAAATAGCTAAAACTCTATCGTCGTGCTTGCATAACGAAAAAATTTCAAGAAAATATATAGCACTGCTACCAGCTTTATCAAATAGAGATAAAGCCTTCTCTTTTGAATATTCTGGATAAGTTGCAAGCATTTCTGCTAGTAATTCTTTTAAATCTTCTCCCACATCGTCGCTTAATAAAAGTTCAAAATATTTATCAAAAGCGATAACCGATTTTTTATCATTCAAAATATTTACACAATAAGATATAAGTTCTTCATTGTAACCGTAATCGACGAATTTTGCAACTGCATTTTCGCAGTCTGAAGAAATAAGTGCTTCGCATAAATAATCTGATACAGCAACTCCGGTTTCAACATGTTCCTTAAGCAACTGCGACAACTCTTCTGCCGTTGCTTCTTTATAATATTCATCTGGCGTTTTACCATCTAGTTCGTCAAGGGCGGTATCTCCAAAATCAAGGTAAAGCAAAGGAATTTTCTCTTCCCATTCTTTTTCTGAAAGTTTTCCTTTGTTGTCATTGATATATTTTACTAAAAATGAATCAAATATATTATCTATATCTACTACCTTTAATTTCATATTTGTTTCTCCTATTCTCTATTGCATAATTCAATTATTTTATTCACTTCTTTAACGGAAGATCCTATGTATTCAATTAATTCATCATTAGACAATTTTATAGAAATGTCTGCATTAATTACAATATAAGCAGCCAAAGCAACTATATTATTAACTTTTCTCAAGTTACCGTTGGAAAGAAGTGTATAATATAGATCATCAGCAGAAATTTTAAGTTTATATAATTGATTTTCATCATACGGAGCCATACGTCCAAAAGCAACGGCGTAAGAACTTAAAAATACCCGTCCTTTATCTTCCGTAAACTGAACTTTTTCAAATGGTACTCTAAAATAAACATTATCATATACCATTCCAGTTAGTTTATCATTTCCCATTTCAACTAAAACGGTAATAATCATGATTTTTACGTTATCGGATACAGTTGGATTAATAAGTAAATTCTTAAGATAAGTTTCAGATTTTTCACTTGGAACACATGAAAGAATTTGACATGCTATGATTTGAAGCTCTGTTCTATTCGTACAGAAACATGCAGATGCAAAATCATATATATCATTTTCATTCTTTTTAAGTTGTTTACTGCTTTGTAATAAAAATTCCGTAGACTGCTTTTCCAACTGTAAAATTTTATATTCACATAAAGTGAACGTAAAGTTAAGTTTTTCGGGATAATCTATTCTTCCACACTCTTTTCCCAAAGATGCTTCAACATAGTATTTTGCTAAATATGAATTTGAAGCTCTATAATATCGCTTGAAACACTCTGATGCATGTTTATATTCCCCAACATTATACGCAGCAATTCCCTGATAAAAAGCCATATTTGGCAAATCAAATAAATCCTTGAGTCGTTGAGAATATAGATAATTCAAATTATTATTGCCAGAAGAATTAATTATATGAAAAAATTTAGATAAATGCTCTAGTTCAGCGCAATCTCTCTTTTTGATTATTAATAAAATCTTATCCGCATTCGCAATATCATTAGCGCAAAAATACGTGCCAAATAAATTATTTAAAGCATAGTCGTAATTTGGGCTGTATTCTGGAATTTGCAAATACTTTTCAGCCGCAAGATCATATCTTTTGTCGATAATAAAAAAAGCAGCTAACGTAATACAAGCATTTTCATACTCTACACTATTTTCATTTATAGATTTTACAATAGTATAGGCCTTTTCCCTATTACTTTCAAACAGCTTTTTCGCAGTTATGATATTCTGTGCATCTCTTTCTGAGTTGATCTCTTTAAACTGTTTATTTTTGTCATCTTCACAAGTCAAAGAATACAAATCGAAAAGACAATCGTCAAAAGGTAACTCCGTTACGTCATCGGTGTTCTCTTCGTTGATTTGCAAATTAAAATAGTAAGCAGCAATATCGTTAATTCCTGTTAAATAATAATTTCCACCAAGACCATTATAGGCTTCTATATGATAGCGCTTTTTGACGAAATTTAAATATTTAAACCAGTAGGTTATGCTTTCTGAATACATCATTAAATCGGTGTAAATATCCGCGACATTTCTATATAATACAGCGGGAAATTTTCCTGTTCTTTCCAATTCAAGATATAAAGAAAGGGCTCCTTCTAAATCCCCCGATTCAGCCCTTTCAACAGCAGTTGGAAAGAGTGTATCTTCGTTCTTTTTAAATAAAATAACGTTACTTGCTTTCTCTTTCAAGAATTTACTCCTTTTTTGCAACCAAATTAGCAATCAATTCGTTTACGTCATCTTCGTAATATACGTAGTTTTTGTTACAAAAATGGCAATGTACTTCTATCTTACCTTCACTTTCTAAGGTTTCACGCAATTCCCTTGCTCCTAATGTGATAAGCATTGAATCAATGTACTCTTTCGAACATACACAGTTATATTTTGGATTAAAAACTTCATATTTAAAATCCGTAAAGGCACGCTTAATGAAATTTTCAACTCCTTCATTTTGCATGATACTAGATATATCCGAAAGAGATAGAATTAATTCTTCAGCCTTAATTATTGACTGTTCGTCCGCATCAGGTAACACTTGAAAAATTACACCTCCGGCCCCAACACAGCGCAAATCAGTACCGATTTTAACGCCAAGCGCCATACCTGTTGGTTGTTGCTCTGAATATGTATAATATGCTGCAAAATCTTCAGCTATTTCACCGCTTACGATTTGTGCACTTCCAGTATATGGTTCTTTTAATCCCATACTCTTCACAACCGTAATTCTACCCTTACCAACACAACCAGCGACGTCAAGTTTTCCTTTTGAATTAAGCGGTAAATCACATTGTGGATTATCTATATACCCACGAACGTTTAAATTACTATCTCCGGCAACAACGATATGCCCGCCTACCCCATCTCCATTAATCGTAACAGACAATCTATCTCCATCCGATTTTAAAGTTGATGACATAAAAATAGCAGCAATCATGCTTCTACCTAAAGCCGCAGCAGCAAGTGGCGAAAGTTTATGTATTTCTATTGCCTGATTAACTATATCTGTTCCTTCTATCACCGTAACGGATATTTTATCGTTAAAAGCAACTCCTTTATATAATTTTGCCATTTCATTACACCTTTTTAGCCGTAATATTTATACGATGCGAATCGTTTTTGTATTCAGCCATATCTCCATCCACAGAAAGTATGATAAATCCTGAATTAATTAAAGCAGATTCTAGTGATTGTCTCGTATGTATATATTCTGTTAAAACGCTTTCCCTTTTTATATATTTATCCTTTTCACGTAAAAAAACACTCATTTCCATTACGACACGATCATCATAAGGAGTATTAAACCAAATATATGAATAATCATCATCATCTTCGCAAAAGGTGTTATTTGAAATTATGTTTTTTAATTTGTATTCACTTGAAACATCAAAATGAAGTATTCCACCTTTTTTTATGATATTTCCCATACTTTTGAATGCCTTTTCAAGTTTAGATGGAGGCAAACAATTCACGGCATCGTTTATCGCAGTTATAAAATCAACTTTCCCATTGAATTTTAACGCTGCCATATCTCCAAGCATATACGGAATAAAAATACCTTCTCTTGCTGTTATTTGCTGTGCAGAAGTAAGCATTTCAGGTGAAATATCAATACCGGTAACAGAATAACCGGCTCTTTTAAGTGAGCGAGTAAAATATCCGCTACCACATGCCATATCAATACAAGTTTTTCCAGAAGGATAAAATTCTTTTATTTTATTTACTACGTACGTTGCCCAACCTTCATAATCACAATTATTCCGCATTGAATAATCGTAAAATTCTGCAATTGAAGCAAAAAGTTGTGTTTTTTTCATATTCACTTAATTATTAAATAATTTACTTAAGGGCGGAAAGTTTTCCGCCCTTATAATATCGCCCTAGTTCTCTTCTTCATCAGAATTATTAGATAGATCGCTTTGATCATCTAAATCTTCATCTTCAACTATCGGTTCGTTTTCTTTAATTTTACCAGATAATACGTCTTCAACATATTCGTCACTTATACGACGCATCGCTGCCTTACTTTCTTCAAGACGCCTTAAATCTTCTCTTGAAAAAGTTTCAGGTATTTCCAAAATCTCTACGTCGTAGTCGGTAATAGGTTTAATGGGACGCTTTCCAAGGGTTGAGCGCTCAAAGGAAAAGTCCGTTTCTTCAGGATCGGCGTTTTTATCGTATATTCCCCTATTTTTAACCGCCCCAGGAACTCTGTCATTAATAAATTTATCAAATGTCCAGTGCGAATAGTCGGTCCAAATCAACGCGGCGCCAGATAATCCAAATAAAATAAATATAATTAAGCCAATCGACATTCCAAGCGAGCCCGCAAGCATTAAAATAACGGATACTAACGCAAACGCTATAAAGAAAATGTTTGTAGGAATTAGTGCAATAGTCATAATCACCGCATTTCTAACAAGTTGCATAAATTTCAACTTATAAGTAACACCCATCGAAAGCATAAACATATACATTATGCTTACAAAAACAATCATAATATAAGAGAAAATTTTAGAAAAAGTCAATAGCCAATGAGCTCCGTTCGTTGCAATTGCCCAATTAGCATATGAAACCGTGAAAAGACATAACGTCAAAACAATAGTGTAAAATAAAGTTGAAAGTAGAACCACAACAAAGTTTTTCTTAATTCCAGCCCAAAAATCACTACCGACGATTACCCCTTCGCCCCAGATCATATTACGCATAACATACATACCGCCTGATAGACCTATTGATGCAAATATGCCGGCGATGGGAAGAAAAATTAAAGTTGATCTGTTTGCAATAAGATATATTTCTTCCGTTATTCCCGAATATAAAGGAAATGATGGATACCCCAACCCGATATTCTGCGAGAAAGGCATTAGTAACGCATAATATTGAACTTGCATATATCGCAAAAATATTACCGCAACAACAGGTAAAAAACATAGCAACATAAGCAAATTCAAGCCTACGATTTTGCCCATATTGTTACGAAATACATCCCAGCCAAGTTCCCAACGGTTACCAGGTAACGTCGAGCGCGCATAGGAATCCGATCTTTCGGGTCCTTCGATCATTCTTGCGATAAAACCTTTTTTCTTTGCTGCCATTAATTAACCCCAAATTTGTATTATTTTCTTCAAATAGTAAATATTCTTAATATTTAACACCTAATATAATAACTTATTTTCGATTTTTTATCAAACAAAATAGCACTACTTTTATTTTTTGTTTAATTAAAATTTAAAATGTAATATTTTTCGCCTTTTTTTTTACAATATATCCGCAAAGTTATCATTTAAACACATATAATAAAGTATGAAAAAAACACAATTTGGCGGTGTTATTACCGCACTAATTACTCCATTTAAAAACAACAAAATAGACTATGATGCTTTAGAACGAATTTTAATTGACCAAATCAATGCAAAAATTGATGGTATTTTACTTTATGGAACAACAGGCGAAGGTTTAAGCCTAACTATGTTAGAAAAAAAGTCAATTTACATTTTTACAAGAAATGTAATAGGAAATAAAACAAACCTTATCGGGTGTGTTTGTAATCCAGTTACAAACAGCGCCTGTAAAGAAGTTAAAACATTTTCCGAATGGGGGTTTGATGCTCTATTATGCAGCACTCCCTATTATTACACTACGTTAGAAAAAGGACTTATACTCCATTTTCAAACACTT
Organism: Christensenellaceae bacterium; assembly: GCA_045596285.1. Classification (GTDB taxonomy): domain Bacteria; phylum Bacillota; class Clostridia; order Christensenellales; family Borkfalkiaceae; genus HGM11416. Next base: position 6,496 of record JAZOCA010000101.1, read on the forward strand.
GAAAAACAAAGCGACATACCATTAATAATTTATAACGTTCCGAAAAGAACTGGTTGCGATATTTCAAATTATTTGTCGTTATTAGAATATATAGATAACACTCAAAAATATGTTGGAATAAAACACTGCGCAGATAATTTGCACGCTATGACTTCTATGCTAAAAAAAATAAAAACGCCTCTATTTTGTGGATCAGACATATTTTTACAACAGTCGTTAGAATGCAAATATGCAGGAGCAATCTCGGTAATTAGCAACTTGTTTCCACACAAAACCAAACAATTGTACACAGACATAAAAACATTAAAATATAAAGATTTCACGGGCAATTTTGAAGATTTTTATAAAATCATAAATTGCTTAAACTTATTACCAAATCCTATTGGCATTAAATATCTTATGGCACAAAAATATTCTTTTAACAATGAATTGCGATTACCCTTGTATCCAGCGGATAGCAATTTTATTAATTTAATTCAAAACCATATAAAGTTAATTTTTAAGGAGAAATAATGTATTCAATATTAATTAGTGGAATTAGCGGTAAAGTAGGTTCTCAAATATTAAAATTAGCACCTTTATATTCTTTCAGCGTAGTATGTGGAATTGATAGAAAAACTTTTACTGAAGCCGATTGCCCAATATACACTTCGTTTAGCGAAGTAAAAGAGAACGTTGATATAGTAGTTGATTTTTCATCTCCGGCATTAACAGAAAAAGCAATCGAATTTTGCTTCGATAGGCGTTGTGCCTTGATAAGCGGAACAACTGCTCTACTAAGCACACAAAAGATTAAATTGCAGGAACTTTCTAAACGAGTTCCTGTATGCTATTCAACCAATTACTCTCAAAGTGTAAATACATTTATCGAATGCGCTAGTGTGCTAAATAAAACATTGAACGGATTTGATTTAACCTTAGTAGAATTACATAACAAAAATAAAAAAGATGCACCTAGTGGCACTGCTAAAACTATAGCTGAAAAATTAAACATTGAAAATATCCATTCAATTAGAGGTGGCTCTATTTCAGGTGAACATAAACTAATTTTTCTTGGTGATGGTGAAGAAATAGAGTTTAGCCACAGAACTTTTGATAAGTCGATTTTTGCCAAAGGAGCGTTAAGATGCGCCACAACCCTACTAGAAAAAGAAAAAGGACTATACGATCTTAGCCTGTTGCTAACTACCGCACGTCCTTAATATGTTTATATTTTAGCGCAATGGCTTAACGTTCTTACCAACGATTGACGTCGCCATCTTCTTACAGTTAAAACGGTTCTTTGCAACCAAATTAACCTCCTCTAAGGTTAATGATGAAAGTTTCTTAAGCTCTTTTTCTACGTCAAAAATTTCATTAGATAAAAGCAATCTTTTTCCATAGGACATCATTAGGCTTGAGGTGCTTTCACTTGAAAGCGCTGTAGAGCCTTTTATTTGCTCTTTTGCTCTATTTAATTCCTTCTGCGTTATTCCTTTTTTAGAAAAATCCGTAATCTCTTCTAAAATGCAATTATAAGCCTCAGTAACGCTTTTTGGATTAACACCAGCGTATATATATAAGATACCCGTCTCTTTATATGCGGATAAAAAAGAATAAACGGAATACGCTAACCCTCGTTTTTCTCTTACCGACTGGAACAATCTACTACTCATTCCACCGCCCAAAATTGAACTTAAACACAAACATGCAGATCTTTCGGGAGAAGTAATTTCTACACATGGAATTCCTAATCCTATATGAACTTGCTCGATGCTCTTTTTAACACACGAATCGTTGCCATAAAATGAAGTAGTAACATAATTAGAAGAAAAATTTGCACTTGAAGAAAAATTAGCAAAGTATTTATCTACTAATTCGACAACTCTTTCAAATTTAATCTTACCAGCAAAAGAAATAACTGTATTTTGAGGAACGTAGTATTTTTTACGATAATTAAATATATCTTCCCTATTAAAACGCTTTGCATTCTCTATAGGGCCTAAAATAGTCGCCCCATATCCACGGTTGCCAAAATATGCGGTTGCCAATTTGTCAATGCATAAGTCGTCTGGCGTGTCTTCCGTCATATTTATTTCTTCAATAATAACAGTTCTTTCCTTATCAAGCTCTTCTTTAGGATAAGTTGAATTCAAGAATATATCACTTAATATTTCAAAACTGCGTTCCACGTGTTCTTCAATACACTTTACGTAATAACAGGTAACGTCTTTAGCTGTAAATGCATTAATTTGAGCGCCAATTCCATCTATTTCATCTGAAATATCAAATGCGGTACGCCTTTCTGTTCCTTTAAAGTTCACGTGCTCTATAAAATGTGAAATACCGTTCTCATTCTCAGTTTCATGAGCACTACCAACGCCAACCATTACCCCCATGGTAACCGACTGCACGTATTCAATTTCTTTTACTATAACTCTTAATCCATTAGTATACGTTTTAACTTTAACCATTGTTCTCCATACATTCACTAACCGTGGCAACTATAAAACCACTTTGCAAATAAAAATTTAAAATATCCTTAAGAGCATTATAGGTATGCTCTTTGGGGTGCATTAATATAAAATCGCCCCCAACAACATTTTTTGTAGCTCTATTATACACGATTTTTTCATTTTTGTCACGCCAATCTATGGTATCTTTTGACCATAAAATAACTTTATAATCCAAACTTTCACAAACTTCAATAGTAATTTTAGAAAAATTGCCTGACGGCGGGGCAAATAAATTCATATCTATACCCGTTTGAGCTAATATATAGTCGTGAGTGTTCTTTATTTCCTTATAATTACCATTATAGTCTAATTTGCCGTGTTCTTTATGAAAATATCCATGGTTCCCTATCTCATTACCTGTCTCATACAACTTTTGAATTATGTCAATATTATCATCCGCAAAACATCCGCCAAAGAAAAAAGTAGCTTTAAAGTTAAATTCATCAAGTAAATTAGCAATTTTCAATATAATTTCTCTGCCTTCGTAGCAATTAAACATCAAGGCGATTTTATTACTTCTTCTATTGCCGTTATATATAGGCTGTTCATTGCTAATACTGACGGCAACGCCGTTTGGTTGTATAAGATAGTACGAATATCCCACCATAAGAATTAATACACTTAACACAACACCTGAAATTATGCGCAAATATGATCTTTTTAATGCCTTCATATACTAATACCTTTTTTTAAATCTTAATATTAATATATGAATATACTTGCAACCTATATACATATCCATATAAAAACGGCGCAAACAATTTGCGCCGTATCATTATTTTTTAAAATTTCCAAACACTTCATTTACCCTAGAGAATGAAGCAAAGGACTTTGGATATCTCTTGATGATCTTCATCATCTTTGAAAGTTCTCTTTTTCTAATTATGCACACAATCATAAACCTTTCTTTATGAGTATACATACCATGCACGGTCATCTCTGTTACACCGTGCTTCAATTCATCCATTATGTCTTTTGCAATTGTTTCTGGTTCGTCAGTAATTATTTCAAACTTGTATCCGTCTTTCGCCCCTTGCAATATTATGTCTACAACGTAATTTGCGATAAATAAGTTTAATAGCGTACACAAACTAGGTTCTATTTGAATTTGAGCAACGTCGCCATGATTGGTAAGCAACACTAAAACCACAACAATACTATCAAATACAAAAGTCAACCAAGCAACATTTGCAGCGGGATTTTTTCTTTTAATTAACGATGAAATTGCATACGTTCCACCAGAAGCTCCGTGTCTTTTAATTTGAATAGAAAAACCAATGCCAGAAAGAACACCAGTTGCAATTGAGGCAAAAATTACATTACCAGAAGTCGCTACGTAATGGTAAAAATTAATATTTTCTAGCAAAAGAAGGGTTAATGATTGAGTCAATATATATACTGTTAAAAATATACCCAACTTCTTTTCCACGAAAATAGAGCACAAAATAAACAATGGTATATTAAAAATAAGCATCCAATAACTCATTTTTATATTAGGGGTAAATTGTGAAATTACAGAGGCTATACCGGTTAACCCCCCTGGTGCAAATCCGTTAGAATTTGCGAACACGTGTAGTGTAAACGCTACAATCGCTCCAGCAATTAAGCTTGCAAACAAATCTCCCGCCAGTTCTTTTATGGTATACTTTTTCATAGGTGTATTATCACTCCGTAACATTTTGCCTTATAATTATAATACGGAAATCACGATATTTCAACTTATTTTACCTTGATTTATAAAATTAAAAACAAATTAAATTTCATCTAATTTAAAATGGGGCTTGCGATAATTTTTGAACTTCTTTTCTTGCAATTTTATCACAACGATTGTTATTTTCATTATCCGCATGACCTTTAACATGCACAAATGTTACAACGTGTTTCTTTAAAAGATAGGAAAGATCTTCCCATAGTTCTTGATTTTTCACCGGTTTGTTTGTAGAAGTTTTAAATCCGTTTTTCTCCCACGCAAAAAGCCAATTTTCAGTTATGGCATTTACTACGTATGACGAATCGCTGTATAACGTCACTTCACATTTTTCTTTTAATGCTTTCAATGCTTGTACAACAGCCATTAATTCCATAACGTTATTTGTCGTTTCCGCTAATCCGCCAGAAATAACCTTCTCGAATCCCATATAATTTAAAATCGCTGCCCAACCACCCGGTCCTGGATTATATGAACAAGCACCATCCGTCCATATTTGTACTTTTTTTAACATAATTATCCTATTTGTCGTTTTTTTTGCTTGACTAATTAATTTGTTTAATATATAATAATATACGCTGTTTAGGGGAGTGGCTCAACGGTAGAGTAGTGGTCTCCAAAACCATCGGTTGCGTGTTCGAATCGCGTCTCCCCTGCCAAAACGCTTTGTGCTTGTTCGCAAAGCGTTTTTTTCATATCTCAAACATGTTATGTTTTTAATCCTTGATAAAATCAAGCCATTCGCCTATCCACTTTAAAGAAGAGTTACCGATATTCACAAGGCCATATTCTATACACATACTACCCTTATGCTTCTTTACAAATTATATCACAAAACACTTGATTTTACAAGAGGTTTTATCTATAGCACAAAAAAAGAAGCTAATAAATAAAATTAAATTAACATAGATATCGATAGTATATCATATTTTTCCTGCAGGAATAAAACATTTATTGCTTAAACCTA
>JAZOCA010000102.1:0-11522 GCA_045596285.1 Christensenellaceae bacterium
TTCAGCGGGATATGTTCGTCGTGAGTTATCTTCACGCATGCACATTAGAACAGTTCCTGAATTTACCTTTTTATTAGATACACGAGCTGAATACGGTGAAAAAATAGATAAAATTTTGAACGATATTCACAAAAGCGGTAATTTAGATGAAAACGATTAGTCAGCTATCCGTTGAATTGCTAAAATACAAATCCGTATTAATTTTTTGCCATACTAAACCAGATGGTGATACCTTAGGGAGTGCTGTAGGGTTAAAATATGGGCTACAGCAAAAAAAAATTTATTGTGATATCGTATGTGATGGAATTATTCCTGCTAAATATGGGGTTATTATAAACACAAAAGAAATTATAAAACCTGAGCAAGTTGCAAAAAAATATGACGCACACGTTGCGGTAGATATTGCGGCTGAGCATTTATTCGGTAACGCATGGGGTATTTATGAATCATGCAACAATCGCTACAGTATAGATCATCATAGTTCTAACAGTAGGTATACTAGCGATTTATATTTAGATAAAGCTCCTGCTGCAACAGTGCTTGTGTATAGGCTATTAAAAGAGATGAACGTAGAATTTGATAAAAATATAGCAGAGCCGTTATTGCTTGGTATAGTAACGGATACTGCGAATTTTATGCATGAATCAACTAATTCTGAATGTTTAGCCGTTGCAAGCGAGTTGATGGATTATGGAGTTGACTTATCTAAAATTAGTTCAGAGGTTCTTAAAAATCAAACAAAAGAGCGAGCTATGTTATATGCAGAGGTTATGTCTAAGATGAGATTTTACTTGGACAATAAGCTTGCGATTATTACAATTAGAAAATCTGATTTGCATAATTATTCATTGTCGGAGGATTCTACCGAAGGTTTTGTTGACTTTCCTTTAACAATATCTAACGTTGAAGTTGCTGTTTCATTGCTACAATCTAAAGATGAATTATTTCGCGTTAGTATAAGAACTAAGGGGAAAGTGAATGCAAACGAAGTAGCCTCAGAATTTGGCGGAGGCGGACATTTTTTTGCAAGTGGTTGCGTTATTTCCGGTTTATACGAAGAAGTAATAGAAAAAATCGTAAGGGCAGTAGATATAAATTTATATTAATTATGAATGGATTTTTAAATATTTATAAACCTAAAGGAATGAGTTCTGCTCATTGCTTAAATAAAGTAAAAAAGAAAATAAATTATAAGTGCGGACATATGGGTACTTTAGATCCATTAGCATGCGGTATTTTGCCTATAGGAATAGGTCAGGCAACAAGACTGTTTGATCATCTTTTAGATAAGAAAAAAGAATATATTGCTGAATTTACATTTGGTTATGAAACAGACTCTTTGGATCTAGAAGGTGCAGTTATTTGTAAAAGTGACGTGGTACCCACAAAAGATGAGATAATCGCGCTATTGCCCCACTTATGTGGAAAAGTAATGCAAGTTCCACCTGCTTTTTCAGCTAAATGTATAGATGGTAAAAAAAGTTATCAATTAGCTAGAAAAGGAATATCGGTAGATCTTCCACCAAAGGAAGTTGAAATTTATTCTATTCAACTTATTGAGGATTTATCCCCGATATTTCGCTTTAAAATTTGTTGTGGCGGGGGTACGTATATACGTTCAATTTGTCGCGACATGGCGTATGCTTTGAAGGCTTATGCTACAATGACTGCTTTAGAAAGAACTGCTAGCGGATTTTTTACAAAGGAAAATTGCGTTCATTTAGATGAATTCTTATCGGCAGACAATCCCATTAATTTGTTGATAAAAAGTGACGAGCCTTTACTTTATAAAAAGATTGTACTCAATATAGAACAAGCTACAAGATTATTAAATGGTTTACGCGATAAATATGATTATCCTGAAGGGAAATACTGTGTTTATTGCGAAGATGAATTTTGGGGTGTTGGCATTATTGAAAATCAAAAATTATACGTTAAACCTTATGTAAGGGGCTAATTAATAAAGGCAGAATGATGATTATAAATAATTTTAATAAAAAAACTAATAATCCAGTCGTTATTTGCCTAGGTGGATTCGATAGTATTCATAGAGGACATAAAAAAATAATACTTCGTGCTAACGAAATTAAATCAAAATATAATGCTTCTGTATGTGTTTTTACTTTCGACGAATTTCCCGCCACATTATATGGTAAAGAAAAAGGGGTAGTCTTTACCTATGAAGAACGGATAAAAAGGTTTAGTTTATTGCCTGTTGATGAACTTTGTGTCGCTTCTTTTACACGAGAATTTGCATCACTTTCTCCGGAACAGTTTTTAGACGAACTATTTGATAATCGACATATAGCGGCACTTCTTTGTGGAAATGATTACACATTTGGAAAAAATGCTATCGGTAATATAGGGTATTTAACGGAATATTGCAATGAAAAAAATATTACCTTAGACATAGTTGACTATGCGAGAGATTGTAATGGTAATAAGATTTCGACATCATCTATAAAGGCTTTGTTGCGGGCTGGCGATATAAAATCCGTGAATTATCTTTTAGGTGATGAATATTTTGTATCAGGCGAGGTTATTTACGGTCGACAGGTTGGTAGAAATTTAGGATTTCCTACGGCAAATATTAAATGTGCTAAAGATAAACTATTGATAAAAGAAGGAGTTTATGCAACTCACGTAGTTATCGATGGCGTTCGGTATAACGCAATAACTAATGTTGGCTGTGCTCCTACATTTGCAGTTGAACAATTTTCTATTGAAACTTATATAGATGGTTTTAGTGGTAATTTATATGGATTAGTTCTATCGGTATATTTTGATGATTATATTAGAGAAATAAAGCAATTTCATACTGTAGATGAACTGAAAAAACAGTTAGAAGAAGATTTAAAGGTGATTAAATGATATTATTTGGACCAAGTGGTAACTCGGAAAATTTTTTTAATGCAGGTTTAAAAACATCAGAGCAAAGTGCTTCATGGGTAAGAAATTTGGGCTTGGATGCATTTGAATATTCTTTTGGTAGGGGAGTTTTAATGAGTGAAGAAAAAGCTTTATCTATAGGTAAAGCTTTTTCAGATAATAACGTTAAGATAAGTGTACATGCTCCGTACTACATTAATTTCTCGAATTCAGATCCCGAAATGATTGATAAATCAATCGGATACGTTTTAAAAAGTGCCGATATGGTTCGATTAATGGGGGGTAACAGAGTTATTATTCATCCGGCTACGCAAGGAAAAGATAGCCGAGAAGTTGCGTTTAAAAGAGCATTAGATAACGTTAAAAGATTAACGGACGTCATATACTCTTCTAATATGGATGATTTGATTTACTGTCCTGAAACAATGGGCAAAATGGGACAAATAGGAACTATCGAAGAAATAACATCAATATGTATGATAGATAAAGTTTATGTTCCTACTGTTGATTTTGGGCACGTAAATTCAAGAGAACAAGGTAGCTTGGTTACAATTGATGATTATAAAAATCGTTTGCTATATATGATAGATAATCTTGGTTATGAAAGAATGAAACATTTTCACGTTCATTTTTCTAAAATACAATATGGCGCAAAAGGTGAGATAAGGCATCTTAATTTCGATGATAATCAATATGGTCCAAACTTCGAACCATTAGCTCAGGCTTTAATAGATTTAAATTTAGAGCCAGTTATAATTTGTGAGTCTGCAGGGAATCAAGACAATGATGCATTATACATGAAAAATGTATATTATTCGCTCGTTGGTAAAAAATAATAATTTTTTATATATGTATAATAATTATTATCTGTATTAAACTAACTTCACAAGGAGTTTACGATATTGAAAAATAAGTGTTATAAATTAAATGGGGAAATACGCTTTCGTGGTGAATTTTTCCGTTTTTTTATGCCAAATGCAAGTAGAAGTTTTTTTAAATTTGCGACGTTTATTTTAAATTTAATTTTTAAAGGTAAAAAACCACCCAAAATATATAATTATGAACAGGTCAATGTTGGCGATAGTAAGATTAGGACGTGTATTTATTCAAGAAAAAATAGTTTAAATTATAACAGACCTATTGTTATTTGGTTACATGGCGGTGGATATGGTTTGGGAATTCCTGAATATGAGTTTTCATTTATTAAAGAATTTTTAGATTGTTGCGACTGCATTGTAATTTCACCAGACTATACTTTATCATATAAAAAACCGTACCCTACGGCATTAAAGGAATGTTATGAAGTATTACTATGGGCATATAACAATGCGGAAGAGTTGGGTGCAAATAGGAATTGTATTATTGTTGGTGGAGATTCTGCCGGAGGTGGATTAACGGTTGCTCTATGTATGTACGCAAGAGATAAAAAACAAGTTAGAATAACTTGTCAATTACCAGTTTATCCTATGATAGATGATAGATCGACAAATTCTAACCGTAACAACTATGCTCCTATGTGGAATACGACATCAAATAAAAAAGCGTGGGAAATATATTTAGGTGAATATTATAATTTAAATAGCATTCCCTATTATGCAGCACCTGCAAGGTGTGATAATTACAATGACTTGCCACAAGCATTTACCTATATAGGCGACGTTGATTTATTTTTAGATGAAACAAAAGCCTACATCAATAACCTTAAAGAATGCGGGATTAGGGCAGAGATGTTAGTTTTAGAAGGATGTTATCACGGATTTGATGTTTTGTGTCCCAAAAGTGTAGTAGCTAAAACAGCGAGAAAGTTTCTTCGAGAACAATTTTTAAAAGTAATTAATACTTGTAATAAATAAAAAATATGGAAAAATGGGATTTATATAATAAAAATCGTGAGTTAACGGGTTTAACTCACGTAAGAGGTAATATTATACCAAATGGGTATTATCATTTGGTAGTGCATGTTTGGATAAAGAATTCAAAAGGAGAGTTTCTTATTTCTCAAAGATCTAAAAACAGACCATCCTATCCTCTTTTATGGGAATGTGTTGGTGGGTCAGTATTAGCAGGCGAAAATTCTTTGCAGGGCGCAATGCGTGAAGTAAAAGAGGAGATAGGAGTAGATTTATTATCCGATAGCGGAAAAGTAATTTTTACAAAAACTCGAACATATGACATAATGGATGTATGGCTTTTTGAATATAATGGTGAAGTAGATATATCTAATGCAACGACGGACGAAGTTTGTGATGTAAAATGGGTTAATAAGGAAGATATTTATAAACTTTATCAAGGTGGCGACTTAGTTCCAACTTTGGATTATTTTTTTAAATTATAAAAAAGAAAAGGTCAAGTTAGTAACTTGACCTTTTTGGTGTCGAGAATGAGACTTGAACTCACACGGGTATCCCATACGCCCCTCAAACGTACGCGTCTGCCTATTCCGCCATCCCGACATATCATTTATATTTAATGCTTTAATATAATACAATTATTTTTTAAAGATGTCAAGAATTTTTATACATATAATTGATAATTTTCAAAAAATATGTTATCATATTTTAAGCAAACAAGATACAATAATAGAAAAGGGGTTTAAAATGAACGAAATACTTAATAATATTTTAACAAGAAGAAGTATAAGGCGTTTTAATCAAAAAAAAATCATTCCGAATGAAGAACTGGAAAATATAGTTACCGCAGGGATGTTTGCGCCTACGGCAAGGAATCGTCAGTTAACTTTGTTTACAGTAGTAACGAATAAAGAAATTATTATGAAATTAGCAAATGCAGTTGGAAAAGCGTTGCAAATGAGTAACTACGATTTTTATATGCCCACTGCAATAATTATAACGTCATGTCCTCGCGAAAGTAAATTTGTAAAAGAAGATACTTCATGTGCACTTGAAAATATGTTTTTGTATGCACATTCAATAGGTGTTGGAAGTGTTTGGATAAACCAACTTGTTGTAACCTGTGATGATAATGGGGTGCGTGAGATTTTAAATGAATTAGAAATACCAGCTGACCATGTATGTGGGGGTATGGCGGCGCTCGGTTATGCCGATGAAGATTGTTCTGAACGGGATTTAACGCGAAAAACTAGGGTTAGATACTTTAAATGATATTTGTAATAGATTGTTCTTTTTTTACACAAAATACATTCTATGATAAACGTTGAATCTGAAAATGTATTAAGGAAAATTATTGAAATTGCGCCTGACGGGTACAAATTATTTACTCATGATGATTTCAATATGGAAGAAGTTCATTCAATTCTGAATAAGTTAAATGAAGTGGGCTTGATAGATTTAAAGTATAATTTAAACGACGAGTATCTTTTGAAATTAACTTCAAAAGGAAAAGAATATTTTTTAGAAAAAAACCAACAAATTAAAAGTCTTAGCCTATCGTATAAACGAGCCTTTATTGCATCTTTATTAGGCTCTTTATTAGGTGCGCTTATTGTACACGTTGTTATTTATATCGGGGGATATTATCTTGCTCGATAAAAAATCGAAAGCGTTGTTTAACGCTCTATACGCGGACTTGTTGGTTGGAAAAAGGTTGTTTTCTTTAAATGAAATATCAAAAACAATTAATGAAAATCAAATAGATAAAATAAAATCTTCTCTTTTCGAAATGCAGAGAGAAGGTCTTTTGGACGTAATATTTGCAGATAAAAGAGGGGATCTTTACGCATATATTCTCTTGCAGAAAAAGGGGATTGAATTATTCAATAGAAAAAAAAGAGAAAAACGAGAGTTGCTACTTCGAGTTTTTTTTGCTTTTATAAGTGCTTTCGTTACTTTTGTATTAAGTAAATTGTTTTTTAAAATATTCTCATAAGTTGGCCAATAGGTCGATTATTAAGGTTTTATGGAAAAAAGAAAATTTGTTTTACATTCTGAATATATGCCTACGGGAGATCAACCGCAAGCGATTGAAAAACTTACTGAAGGAATAAATGACGGTTTAAGAGAACAGGTGTTGTTGGGCGTTACTGGTAGTGGTAAAACGTTTACCATGGCTAACGTAATTAATAATGTGCAAAGACCGGCTCTCGTTATTGCTCATAATAAAACTTTGGCAGCACAATTATGTAACGAATTAAGAGAGTTTTTTCCAGAAAACCGTGTTGAATATTTCGTTTCATATTATGATTATTATCAACCGGAATCATATATTCCCCAAACAGATACCTACATTGAAAAAGATCTCTCAATAAATGATGAGATCGACAAGTTAAGACATAGCGCTACGTTTGCCTTATCAGAAAGAAATGACGTTATTGTTGTTGCTTCTGTTTCTTGTATCTATGGTTTAGGTGCTCCTGAGGAGTATTATAACTTAGCAATTTCATTGCGCCCCGGAATGCAACTTGATAGAGATGAACTTATGAGACGATTAGTTTCTATTCAGTATGAACGTAGGGATATAGATTTTCAAAGATCCTCATTTAGAGTTCGCGGTGACGTTGTGGATGTCTTTCCCGCCTCTAACTCTGAAATTGTGTTGCGAATCGAGTTTTTTGGCGATGAAATAGAACGAATATGTGAAACGGATTTTGTTACGGGAAAAATTGTCTCTCATTTAAAGCATGCTGTAATTTTTCCGGCGAGCCACTATGCTGTTGGAACACAAAAACTTACAAATGCTTTAAAACAAATTGAATGTGATATGGAAGAAGAAGTTAGGGCAATGGAACATTGCGGAAAACTTCTTGAAGCTCAGCGGTTGCGCCAGAGAACAACGTACGATCTTGAAATGATGAGCGAAATAGGGTATTGTAGTGGAGTTGAAAATTATAGTCGTTATTTTGATGGAAGAAACCCAGGAGAACCGCCTTTTACTTTGCTTGATTATTTTCCTGATGATTTTATATTGTTTATTGACGAAAGCCATATGACGATACCACAAATTAGGGCAATGTATAATGGCGATCGTTCTAGAAAAAAGAATTTAGTTGATTTTGGCTTTAGGCTTAATTCGGCGTATGATAATCGTCCGTTAAAGTTTGATGAATTTGATCAAAGAATAGGGCAAATGGTTTGTATTTCGGCGACTCCTGCGGAATATGAATTAAAAAATGCTGGACAAGTTGTTGAACAAATAATAAGGCCTACGGGATTAATTGATCCTCCAGTTGAGGTTAGACCAACAAAAAATCAAATTGACGATTTACTAAATGAGATAAATAAAACTATCGATAATAAAGGTAGAATACTGGTTACTACGCTTACAAAAAAAATGGCAGAAAGTCTTACCGACTATTTTAAGGAAAAACGTAAAAATGTAAGATATATGCATTCAGACATTGATACGCTTGAGCGTATAGAGATCATAAGTGAACTACGCCGGGGAGATATTGATGTTTTAGTTGGAATAAACTTATTGCGCGAAGGCTTGGATATCCCCGAGGTAAAACTTGTGGCCATATTGGATGCAGACAAAGAAGGTTTTTTGCGTTCGGATACTTCTCTTATTCAAACTATTGGGCGTACAGCTAGAAATAGCGAGGGACGGGTTATTATGTATGCAGACGAAGTTACCGGGAGTATGAAACGCGCTATTAGCGAAACAAACAGACGAAGAGAAATTCAAGATACTTATAATAAAGAAAATGGAATCATACCTAAAACAATTGTTAAATCTATTGTAAACAGTCTTGAAATAACTAACAAAGTGGATAGGACAAAAGAAGTTTCTAAAAAAGATATCCCAGAAGAGATAGAAAAGCTCAAAGCGCTTATGAAAATTGCTCAAAATAATTTAGATTTTGAAAAGTGCATTGAGATTAGGGATACAATTTCAAAACTAAAACTCAAGATGAGAAATTAATGAATAATTATGCAAGATAAAATTACTATAATAGGTGCAAAAGAAAATAATTTAAAAAATGTAAATCTAACTATTCCGCGTGATAAATTGATAGTCTTTACAGGTGTTTCAGGAAGTGGTAAATCCACCCTTGCCTTTGATACGATTTTTGCTGAAGGACAAAGAAGATATATGGAAAGTCTTTCAAGTTATGCCCGAATGTTTTTAGGGCAAATGCAAAAACCAGACGTAGAAAAGATAGAGGGATTGTCACCTGCAATTTCGATTGACCAAAAAACAACGCACAATAATCCACGCTCTACGGTGGGTACGGTTACGGAAATATATGATTATTTTAGATTGCTTTATGCTAGAATTGGCGTTCCTCATTGTCCTGTGTGCGGAAAAGAAATAAGACGTCAAACGATAGATGAAATTTGTGATAAAATAATGGAAATGGAGCCATCGTCTAAAATATACGTATGCGCGCCTGTTGTTAGAGGAAGAAAGGGTGAGTTTAAAAAGGAACTTGAACAGTATAAAAAAAGCGGGTATGTGCGCGTTGAAATCGATGGCGTTTTATATGATTTAGACGAAGAAATTAAACTTGATAAAAACATTAAACATACTGTTAACGTTGTTATAGACCGACTTATTGTAAAGGGTGGCATTCAAAAAAGGTTAACAGATAGTTTGGAAAACGCTATTAAATTATCAAACGGATTAGTTCTTATCAAGTGCGGTGAAGAAACTCAGTTATATTCTACAAAATATGCTTGCCCCGATTGCAATGTAAGTATTGAAGAACTTGAACCGAGGCTATTTTCATTTAATAATCCATACGGCGCGTGTGAAGAATGTAAGGGTATCGGCTTTAGAAATGAAGTCGACGCAGAAAAAATTCTTGGAGATACGAACAAAACGCTTGCAGAAGGCGCTTTGTGTGTTAGTGGGTGGAATTTAGATAGTAGTAAAATTACTCAAATGTATTTTAGGGCGTTATCAAAACATTATGGTTTTAGTATGAACGTTCCTATTAAGGATTTACCGAAAGATATTTTAAATATTTTGCTTTATGGTAACAATGGCGAAAAAATTGAAATGTCTTATAGTACAAGAACCTTTAAAGGTAATTACATGTCTTCTTTTGAAGGCGTTATTCCTAACTTGGAAAGGCGATATCGTGAGACTACAAGTGATTATACAAAATCTGAAATAGAGAAATACATGGTGCAACGCGCATGCTCAACTTGTGGTGGAAAAAGATTAAAGAAGGAAGCACTTGCGGTAACGGTCGGCGGTATAAATATTCATGAAGCGTGTGAATTATCCATTGAAAAACTTTACACTTTTATAGAAGGGCTGAACCTTGATAAAACGCATGAATTAATTGCTGCTCCCATAATAAAGGAGATTAAAGCTCGTTTAGATTTTTTAAAAAACGTTGGACTAGAATATCTTTGCCTTTCACGTTTATCTGGATCGTTATCGGGCGGTGAAGCTCAGAGAATTCGTTTGGCAACTCAAATAGGAAGTGGTTTAACAGGTGTACTATATATCTTAGATGAGCCTAGCATAGGATTGCACCAAAGGGATAATGAACGACTTCTTGCTACGTTGCGTCACTTGAGAGATATTGGAAATACCCTAATAGTTGTTGAACATGATGAAGATACTATTCGTTCTGCTGATCATATCGTAGATATAGGGCCTAAGGCAGGTGCTTATGGCGGAGAAATAGTGGTTAATGGTTCGCTTGAAGATTTAAAGAACGAAACTCGTTCTATAACGGGTAATTATATATCTGGTAAAAGAAAAATAGAAATCCCATATTTTAGAACTCCTATTGGGGATAAATGGCTAGAAATTGTTGGAGCAAAGCAAAACAATCTTCTTAATCAGAATGTTTCTTTTCCTATTGGCTTGTTAACCGTTGTGACTGGTGTATCTGGTAGCGGTAAAAGTTCTTTAATAAATGAGATTTTATATCCTGCGTTGGCAAATAAGTTGAATGGTGCTAAAGTTCGTGAAGGAAAGTATGATGTGATTAATGGCATTGAGTATTTCGATAAAATTATTGCAATTGATCAGTCCCCTATAGGTAGAACACCAAGAAGTAATGCGGCGACCTATACGGGGGCATTTACTCCGATAAGAGAACTATTTGCTCAAACACCTGATGCGAAAGAACGTGGTTTTAATGCGGGTCGATTTTCTTTTAACGTTGCGGGAGGTAGATGTGAAAATTGCTCGGGAGATGGAATAATAGAGATTGCAATGCATTTCTTGCCTAACGTTTACGTTCCATGTGAAGTATGTAAAGGCACGCGTTACAACCGAGAGACGTTAGCTGTTAAATATAAAGGAAAAAATATTGGTGACGTTCTTGAGATGACCGTTGACGAAGCCGTGGAGTTCTTTGAAAATTTCCCACGTATTTATTCAAAAATTAAGTGTTTGCAAGACGTAGGTTTGGGATATATCAAATTAGGACAGCCCGCCACGACTTTATCGGGTGGGGAAGCTCAAAGAGTAAAACTTGCAACTGAACTTTCTAAACGTTCAACAGGAAAAACTATATATATTCTTGACGAACCGACGACTGGTCTTTCAACTTATGACGTTGAAAAATTAATAGGTATATTATATAAACTTCGTGAAGGTGGTAATACGATAATAGTAATAGAGCATAATTTAGACGTTATAAAAGTTGCGGATTATATTGTTGATTTAGGTCCAGAGGGTGGTGACCGTGGTGGTACGGTTATCGCCTGTGGAACGCCTGAAAAAGTAGCCGAAACAGAAGGAAGTTATAC
>JAZOCA010000103.1:0-4694 GCA_045596285.1 Christensenellaceae bacterium
GCCTCCGACTTAATTGCTGTTATGTTATAATTAAAAAAAAACAAGGTGGATTTTTATTTATGGTTCGATTAGGGATTATTGGTCTTGGAAATATTACGCAAGGCGCGCATTTTTCGTATATGAAAAATTGCACGGGAATAGAACTTGTTGCAATTTGCGATATTGATTTGGATAAATTAAAAAAAGTTGGCGACGCTAAAGAAATTGATGCAAGTCATAGGTTTGTCGATTACCGTGATTTGATAAAATGTGAAGACGTTGATGCTGTGTTGGTGGCAACCCCGCATTACTTGCATAAAGAAATGGCTATTGCAGTATGTAAGGCAAAAAAACACTTATTACTTGAAAAGCCCGTTGCGATGGATGCTGAAGAAGGTAATGAAATATATAAAGCGTTTAAGGAAAACGGGGTTAAATGTATGGTTTGTTTAACTTATCATTATTATCCTTGTTTCCGCTATGCAAAAACGTTAATGGAGCAAGGCGTTATAGGTGAAGTACAAGATATATACGCACAGCACCTAAAGGAAAGCGCGCTTTGGGAGGGTAGAAGATTAGAGTGGCGTTTTAGGAAAGAACTTTCAGGACACGGTGTTTTAATTGATTTGGGTGTACATTTAATTGACCTTGGTCAGTTTTTGGCCGGTGGAATTAAAAGCGTTTGCTCAATGGCAAAAATCGCAGTTAAACAACGCAAAAAACTTGATAGCGAAGAATATGCTGACGTAACTGTGGATGATTCTTGCAGTTTTATTGCCGTACTTAATAACGGTGCACAGGCAGTTTACTCTATATCTCGCTGTGCCATCGGTAATGAAAACAAAGTATCTATTGAAATTTACGGCGATAAAGGCGTTATAAGGATAGACTCTAACCGTCCAAACGAACTTATTCTAAACACAGATAAACCTAAAACTAAGGACTTGGGCGATAGAGTAATAAAAGTTCCCGAAGAATATGCATATAATCAAATGCAAGCATTTGTAAACCTGATTGAAGGTAATCCCGATAAATATACGCCAACCATAGAAGATGGTTTGATTACGCAAAAGGTTATAGATGCAGTATGGAAATCTACGGAAAGCAAACGCTGGGAAGATGTTAAATAATAGGGATATAATATGAATAGAAAATTGAAAGTTGGAATTATAGGTTGTGGTAGAATTTCGGTTATGCATTTGTTGCCTGCCGTAAACTTAAAGCAAAGTGAGTTGGTGTGCGTGTGTGACGTAAAGAAAGACCGTGCAGATGCCGTTGCAGAAAAGTATGCGGTTAAAGCGTACTACGACTATAAAGAGATCTTTGAAAAAGAAAAGTTAGACGCTGTGCACGTTTGTTTGCCACATCATATCCACGTTGAAGTAAGCGTTTATGCAATGGAACACGGTGTAAATGTTTTATCTGAAAAGCCGATGTCTATAAATTACCAAAGTGCCGTACAGGCTGTTGAAACGGCAAAGCGATGTGGTGTTAATTATGGCGTTATTTTGCAGTGTAGATATAACGATTCAGCAAAACTGGTTAAAAAAGCGGTTCAATCTGGCAAGTTGGGTAAAGTGCTTGGTGCACGTTCTACTCTTACGTGGTGGCGACCAGAAGACGTTTATTATCTTACAAGCGATTGGAAAGGCACTTGGGAAAAGGCTGGTGGCGGAGTGGTGTTAGATCAAGCAATTCACTCTATCGACTTGGTAAACTGGATTGTAAATTCTCAAGTAGAAGAAGTTTCGTGCCACCTTTCGTCACGCGCACATAAATCTATTGACGTTGAAGATACTGGCGAAGGCTGTATAACTTATAAAAATGGAGTAAAATACGTGTTCTATTGCACGAACAACTATACTTGCAATGAGCCTATTGAAATACGTTTTCATTGCGAAAAGGGAAGCGTGGTTATGGATTACGACAATGCAATAATTAAGTATGAAGATGGAACGATTGAAGAAGTTCACGCAACTAATCACGAAGAAATTGAAGGCGCAAAAGATTACTGGGGATTTCAGCACGATAAGCAGATAGAAAATTTTTACAACGCATGCTTGGGGCTTGATGAACTTGATATTTCAGGCGAAGAAGCACTAAAAACACATAAACTTATTTTTGATATATACAGTATTGGTAAACAAACGGAAAATTGTTTTTAAGGAGAAAAATTATGAAGTTCGGAACGATAGTAAGAGTTAAAGATATAAACTGCGTGCAAGCGCAATTTCAAACTTTGATAGACGAAGGGTTGGAAGCTTGCCAACTTGTTTATAAACCCGAAGTATACACAAAGGAAGATGCGCAAATTATTGTTGAAGCAATAAAGAATACCGGCATAGATGTTTGTTCAATGTTTGCAGGTTTTCGTGATACGTTCATTTTTTGGGACGGCTATCACGATTATAATATATCAGGTATCAATAATCCCGAATTTGGCAAATCGCGCATAGAGTATATACGCGCTGCGGTAGAATTTGCATCTTGGATTGGTATAAAACAAGTGGTTATCCACGCTGGTTATGTTGACAACAATCCATTTTCACCCGATTTTACGCGTATGGTTTCGTTAATAAAACATACGGCAAATTATGCAAAACGTTTTGGTGTTGACTTGCTTTTAGAAACGGGGCAAGAAACAAATATTGCATTAAAAAGACTTATAGAATTAAGTGGTGCGGACAATCTTTTTATAAATTTTGATACTGCAAATCCTATTATTTACGGATACGGTAATCCCGTTGACGCTATTTTTACTTATGGCGAATATATCCGCAATATGCATGCAAAGGATGCGCTTCCACCCAAAAACATATATGGGCGTGGGGTGGAAACGCCTATCGGAGAAGGATACGTTGATTTTAAAAGGGTGCTTAAAGATTTAAAGGCTGTTGGATATGATTCATATATGATAATCGAACGTGAAATTGAAGGTGACCAACAAAGAATAGACGTGCTTAATGCTATTAAACAGCTTAAAGAAATCTGGGATAACTTAACAGATTAGTTTTTAGGTTGTTGGCTTATAGGGGTTTTTATGCCATTCTTATTTTTATTTCTTTCAGTATTTGCCCTAAAGTATATATCAAAAGAAATTTATGTACAACTAAAGAAAGATGTAGGGGAAATAATACGCAAAATATGCAAATAGATATTTTAAGTTAAGATTTATGTGTAAAAACCGACGAACGGCGAGTTCATAGCACTCGTTGCTGATAAGATGTTATTAGAAAAAATGTAAAGAAAAGCGGTCACTAAAGCGACCGCTTTTCTAATTGTAAAATTAATATCCGTTGTTTTTTCGGTGTTTCGATGGGGGATATGCCGAGGTTTTTTGAGAAAAATTATAAATTTACGTATTGACAAACGTAGATGGTAGTTGTACTATTAGTAGAGTGTAATAAGAGATATGCAAAGGAGACAAAGATGGCACAATTAGTAATGAGATGGAAAAACGACGGGAAAATTGTAGAAGAGTTAAATATTCCCGAAGGCGTTGAAATAAAAAATTGGATGGAAGTAGAGTCCCCCGTTGATAAGTGGTTGGATATAATACAGTACGGTTTGAGCATAAAAAGAGAAGACGAAGAGTTTTATAAAAAAGCAAATTATCAATATGAACATTATAAACCTGAGGACTGTTTCTTTTTTACTTATAATAAAGAAGAGATTGCGACCATAACTCTTATATGTGACCTTGTTAAAAAAGAGGGGTACGTGCATATGGTTGCAGCAAAACCCGAGGCTAGAGGTAAGGGGATAGGTAATTTAATGGCGTTTTTTGCAGTAAAAGTTTTCAAGGAAAAGGGAATGCAAACGGCGTATTTAACGACTGACGATTTTAGAATCCCCGCAATAAAAACGTACCTAAAAAGTGGGTTTTATGCCGACCTTTCTAGCGACGATTTTAAAGATAGATGGAACAAAATTTTTGAAATTATAGAAAAATAAACAATGCCCTTATAGGGCTAGTGCATACCACCACTTCAAGTGGTGGTTTTGATTTCTTGACCTAATCTAAACTGAAGAGGGGGGCAACCAAAAACCGACTTGAATTGTTTTATAAAATGAGAAACGTTTGCATATCCCAAGCAATCAGATATTTCTTGAACGGATAAATCTGTGTATTTAATATACTCTAATGCTTTTTCAATGCGCAGTTTGTTGCGATATTCAGACGGTGTAAATCCCGTTTGCTTTTTAAATATTCTTCTAAAGTATTCTTCGCTTACGTGGCATTCTTTTGCGAGAGTGGGGATAGTGGGGTTATCTGCAAAATGTTGGTGTAAATATTCTATACCACTACTTATTAACGAATTTTGTTTTACTTTGAGCCGTTCATTGCCTATGGTGTTAATAATTTCATATAAAACCGTTTTATTTTGAGTGGGAAGTGTGCTTGCATTAGTTGAAAATAACCGCAATTTAAAGAATAAATCTTTTAATTCAAACGGGTTTTTTTGTGAAAACACTTTAACGTCGTTATTGCTAAATATAACTTGTTCGTTTAAATTTGTATATGCAAAAAAATTTATTTGCAAAGTAGAACTGTTTTTAGTCTTAACATTGATAAATTCAACCGAATATTCGCTACCTTTAGGTGTATAAACAATGTCGCCCGCTTTTGCATAAATTTTTACGCCTTTTTTGGTGGTGTAAATTGCATCACAATCATTTAAGTAAATTATTAAGTCAAATTTTTTTGGCTTGCC
>JAZOCA010000104.1:0-33118 GCA_045596285.1 Christensenellaceae bacterium
TATCAACTGGGCATCGGGGTCAATTTCATCAAGCCACGAAATCTTCTTTAACTGCTCAGTAAAAAATTCTTCTATCTTTTGCGCCTGTTGTTCTGGTTTTAAACCATCACCAGAGAAAAGTTCAGTTAACGTTACAGCCCCAAAAGGAAGGGTTTCGTAATGAAGTAAATTTCTTCTATTGTAGTACACTAATTTAGTTGAACCACCGCCGATTTCGATAATAACACCCTTAGGGATATCCATAGTATTGATAACGCCACGGTATACATACATCGCTTCTTCTTCAGCTGAAAGAACCTTTAACTTAATACCACATGTAGTTGCAACTTCATCCAAGAAACTTCTTTGATTCTTCGCCCTGCGTACAGCAGCGGTTGCAACCGCTATAATTCTATCTATTCCGTGAGCATCGCAAAGCCTTCTAAACATCTTTAAAGTTCTTATCGTCTCTTGAATTCTTTGAACCTTCAAGAAGCCGTCGCGCTCCATGTCTTTGCCAAGTCTTACACTCTCTTTAATTTGATCCACAACAATAAAATGACCGTCTCCTAGCATTTCGACAATTACAAGTCTTGCCGTGTTCGAACCAAGGTCTATAATTCCTATTTTTTCCACTGTATATTTCCTCTCGTTTTTAATAGCTTTTCTTTTAAATATCATCAAATAAAAAGGGAAAACAAAAATCCCCTTAATTACCACGCCTATTATAACATATTCCGCGATAAAATTAAAGGGGGTTTAAACTTTTTTGTGCAACTTTTTTAAACCATTTTTTTGATATTTGTATTTTTACAAAAAAATACATAAAAATAGATGTTTATTAAGCATTTTTATTAAAGAAATGTCGATTTGGCCATTAATTTAAATGTACAAAATGCACAAAGAGTGAATAATTAGAATGTTTTACGAACTGTTTTTTTTCTTTTTTTTGGTTTTTGAATCAATTATAGCAAGCACAACTTTTAAGATTGCCAAAAAAATTAAAAAACCGCCAAATAATTTCGTTTGGATATTTCCCTTAACGATTTTTACCAAGAAACTACCGACGATAGATAATAAAACGGACATAATAACTAAAAAAGTTTTACCTTTTAAGTCTATCAAATCGTTTTTTACATGCATAAAAAGAGCAATAACAGCCATCGGTATAAAGGATAGCAAGTTTATTGATTGAGCCGTTTTTTGATCAATTTCAAAAAAGAATGTAAGAATTGGTATAAGCACGGTACCTCCACCCATTCCCATTCCGCCAAGCAACCCACCGCAAGCCCCTGCAAGAAAATAAGTAAAATCTTTTATCATAATAAGTTACTCCTTACGAAAAAAAGAGCATTTTTATTCCGGCAACCAGCATTAGCCCGTCAAATAAAAATTCAACGAATTTATTGCTTGCTACCTTCAACAAAACAGCTCCTATAGCGCCACCAGCCGTAACCCCGCAAGCAACTAAAATTATCAATATCCAGTTAGGATCATTGCCTAATAAATAAATTATCGAACTAACGATACATATGGGCAAGATAATAGCAATGGACGTTGCATGAGCTTTCTTTGTCGGATATTTATAATAACCTGTTAGCAGTGGGACGACAATCATTCCACCGCCTCCGCCAAAAAAACCGTTAACAAACCCTATTAAAGAACCTGATAAAATTGATGAAAAAATGTTTTTCCGTTTTGTCATATGCTTAGTTTGAACAGTTTTATATTTTTTTTGCTTAAATTTCAAAAAAAAGCCTTATAAATTTAATATTTTTAGATTTTTATCGCGAAAAAAATTGCATTATTATTTTATTTATAGTATAATATTCGAAGTATTAAATACGCAAAATTTTATTAAAGGTGTAATATGAAAAAAGTTACCAAGTTTAATTTTAGAACTTTACTCGTACTCTTTCTTTCAATTGCGCTCTGCTTATCTACTGCACTATCTGTTGCATGCAACAACGATAACAACAGTTCAAGCAGTTCAAGTGCAAGCGAAGAAGAAACAGTTTACCCAACAGACACTCAAGCCGTTCT
The DNA here is from genome assembly GCA_045596285.1 of Christensenellaceae bacterium. Taxonomy (GTDB): domain Bacteria; phylum Bacillota; class Clostridia; order Christensenellales; family Borkfalkiaceae; genus HGM11416. Next base: position 2,023 of record JAZOCA010000104.1, read on the forward strand.
TAACGGCGACTTTGAGTTCTCTACTTTCACAAAAGATGACGACGATTTTCCCGTTGCTTCTTCTATAAGTTGGGTTCGTTCGAGTGATTCAATTACCACGTCAGCAGTAAGTTCTTCTTACACGTCAGGTATTATTAATACCGCTGAAGAAGCTTACAACACAATTGCAAGCGCTGCAGGTTTTCACAAAGTTGCGGATAGCGAAGAATACTTCAATCCCAAAACTCCTTACGCTTATGGTTTAATTTCTGATGAAGAAACTTACGTTTACAGCGAAGAAGTGGAAAATGAAGACAAGCTAGTTATGACCGGAGATAAGATCCTTATGATTCATAATGAAGTTAAAGGATCAGACGGCAAAGGCAACGGCGAAGGAACTGCTCAAAAATTCACTTCAAGCGCTTCTTTATCTCTCGCAAGAAACCAATTTGCTAAGATAACCGTATGGGTATTGACGCATGATTTAGTTTCTGCATATGCTGATACCGAAGATTTTGGCGCATATATTGCAATCCAAAACACAGTTTCTACCGCAACTACTCCCCTTGTAATTAAGAATATTAATACAAATAGTCAATGGGCAAAATATACCGTATATCTTTCTTCATCTGACTTTTCAACTTCTTCATTCAAGGTTGTTTTAGGCTTAGGTTTTGGTTCTAAAGAAATCAGACGCGAATATGTTGAAGGTTTTGCATATTTTGATAACGTTCACTACGAAACCATTAGCAAAGCAGATTACGAAGCGGGTATTGCCGGTGCAGTAGATTGCAATCTTTACGATTCTACCACTTATGAAGTTAAAGAAGATTTAACAATTAGCGAAGATGGCATCGTATATAATGAAAATTCAGCTGAAACAAATAACTATACCGAAAGAACTTTCAATCTTTCACATACGAGAGCAAATAAGTTCGCATTAAACGCATATGAAAACGGTACAGTTAAAAACAACGAATACGTTGAAAATCAAGCTCAAGGAATTGCAAAAAAAGATACTTTAGCAAATGCACTTACTGCTGTTAATGGATATCTTGGCGCTGGTAATGAAATTTCTACTCCCATTGCAAACGATACTCTTTCTGCATTATATTTCTTACACGCTAATCCTACCAGCACAACCTATACAACAAAGGAATTCGAAGTAGCTGAAGGTTCTTACTTAAAATACACTTTCTGGGCAAAGATTTCTACTCAATACCCCACGGATAACGCATTAACCGTTACTCTAAACGATATCGGTTTAGGTTCGTCTGAAGCTGTAAAAACCGTTATTGCTTCTAACGTAAATACTGATGAATACGAAAATGAAGATTACAACGATTGGAGACAATACGTAGTATTCATTTCTAACACTTTAGATGCAGACTCTAATGTTAACGAAACAAGAAAGTTCACTTTAACTTTTGACTTTGGGACTACCGCATCAAGCGTTACAGATGGTTCTTGGGGATTAACGCAAGGTTATGCAATCATTACCGATCTTGAAGGTTATGAAATGACCGAAAAAGATTATAACTTAGCTGACCTTACCTCTTACTCATACTCAAAGAAGATTGCTTTATCTGCAGATAGACCTAATGGTATCGAATCTGAAGACACCAGTAAAGATTCTTACACATTTACTCACGGTGCAAACGACAATAACGTTATTAAGAACAACGTTGCTACTAACGTAACAACTTATTCTGGTATAGTAGGCAATTCTACTTTCGTTGGTGGAACAGAAAAAACTGCTTATTCTCATGCAGACGTTGTTGCAGGTCTTGTTAATAGTCAATATGCAAACAACTACTCTTCAGATATTAAAGACGCCTTAAACGGCTTAGGAACAATCGGCAAAAACGAATACGTACAACCTTTATTAATCAAGACTACTGGCACTACCAGTTTTGGTTACGTTGGAGCAAATTCAAGCATTTCAGCTAATTCAATCACTATTATTTCTGTAAAGGTTAAAGTTGTTGGCGATGCTGAAGCATATATCTACATTGCAAACTCTAACGCATTAGATAGATTTAACGTATTAGGCATCTCTGCCGAAGGTAAAGTATTAGAAAACGATGCACTCGTTGACAACGACGCAGGCGACGTAAATCAGTTATTAGTAATCAAAGTTACTGCTAATGACATGAATGCAGAATATTTAGAAGATGGTTGGTTAACCGTTCGTTTTGCAATTTGTACTGGTAATGAATCATTAGCTTATAGAACCGAACTTTGGAACGGTGAACGCGATGGAGAAGCTAAGAGCGGTATTGTTTTATTCGATGGTTACAGTGCAACTTCTGCTACTTCTTTAGTAGACTTACGCAATGAACTTGCTATTGACTACCCCAACGACACCGTAACTGAAATCAAATATACTCGTGTTCCCACTTTAATCACCTATACTGATGAAAACGGCGACGAAGCTACAAAATATAAAACCTATGATGAAAGCGTTGTATTTGAAAGCTTTGCTGGTTCTAAAACCGTTATCGCTGACTTAACCACTATTCACGTTGAAAATGAAATCGATAAAACGGATTCAACTGATGATGAAGTTGTTGAAGATTCATCTTCTTCAGAATCAACTGAAGAAAGTTCATTTAGTTGGGCACTTCAAATCACATCAATTATTATTTCTGCCGTTTTAATTGCACTACTTCTTGTGGTTCTTGGCAAGATTATCTATGATAAATATCGCAAGAAAAAAGGTGCTTCAGTTTCTTACTACAACCGCAACAGTAGAGAAAGAGCTGGTCTTGCTATTGAAGAAAAGAAAGCAAGAAAGGCTAAAGAAGAAAGCGAAATTAAACCTTACGACTACGACAACATGGAAAATAACGTAGAAGTTGAAGCCGAAGAAGAAATCGTTGAAGAATCTATTGAAGAACCTGTTGAAGAACCTGTTGAAGAATCTACCGAAACTGCAGACGAAGAAGAAAAGCCTGAAGAAAACGGTGAAAACAACTAATTAAAATTAAAAAGCCCTTGATATTCAAGGGCTTTTTTTTGTAAATTAATAAATAAAAGTACAAATTATTTAAGGGGGATGAATTTTAATATATCCATCCCCCCTTTTTTTAATTTAGATTTAATTTTGTAGTAATACGCTTCTCTGTAAGTTTGAAAAAGATTGTGGATAATCCAACATAAATTCCTATTGCAATAAGTAAAATTACGTGTATAATCCATAATGGATCTACCCTAGATATATCGATACCTAAATCAGGAACAGATAAGATTGAGATAAGCATTACAAAAATAACAAGGAAACTTTGCACAGCACTTAGTATTGCATTAATAATCATATAACTTATAATCGATCCGCCAATTTTATTTTTAAAACCTTGCCCAAAAGATATTGCACAATAAAAAATAAGCACACTTGACGATATAATCGTTACTATAAGCGTTAAACCTTCTATAATATATAACACAAAATGAACTATTTCTGCCCCGTTAATTTTACCTATGAAAGAATCAAAAATATCCCCCGTAATTTCACCACTAAATTCGCTAATCGCTATACAAATTGAGCTAAATGTTATCAAGCAAGAAGTAATAATAAATAGCACACCACACAATAATTTACACCAAATATGCTGTTTTGCGGTTATGGGTATACAGAAACTAAAATAACCTTCTTGCGTGAATAAGTTTTTATAAAAACGTATTGCTACAAGAATTATACTAAATGTTATAGAAATACCGGCGGCGAGGTAAAAAATAGTATTAATTGTAGCTAATGATGAAAGGCAAATACTAAACAACAAATCGTTATTGCTTACATCAGTATTTTCCATATAAGCAGTAAATAGCGCGGTTGATATCCTACACAAAATTGCAAGACCTAATATACACGCCCAAATTAATGCCCCCCACTTAAGCAAGAACATCAATTCGTGTTTAAATAATTTTTTTAACATTTAAACGCCTCCCTAAACAACTCGTCTACACTTTTTCCATATTGACTTCTAACGTCATCTATACTACTTTCAAGCACAATATGTCCATGATGAATAAAAATTACGTCAGAAAGTACCTTTTCTATATCTGAAATAAGATGAGTAGAAATAATAACGGTAGAATCGGGAGAATAATTATTAATTATTGTTTTAATAACGTAATCTCGAGCAGCTGGGTCTACTCCAGCAATAGGTTCATCTAATAAATATAGTTTTGCATCTCTGCACATTGCGATTATTAAAGAAACTTTTTCTTTAGTACCCTTAGATAGCGTTTTTATAACTGATTTTTCATCTATTTCTAAACTTTTTACCATTTCTAATGCGCGTTCTGTTCTAAAATCGGGAAAAAAGTCCTTCGTATAATCTAACATTTGCTTTACCGTTAAGTTTTCGATTAAAAAACTTTTATCTGGCAGATAAGATACCAGGGCTTTACTTTCCACCCCTATAGGATGCGAACAAACCAAAACTTCACCATCTGTTGCAGTGAGTAAACCTGCAATAATTTTTATCAAAGTCGTCTTACCGCTCCCATTTGGGCCAAGCAAACCTATTATCCCCCCTTGGTCAATCTGCAAATTCACATGTGAAAGCGCACTTTTATCTCCATATTTTTTTGACAAATTATTTACTTGCAATACACTCATAAATCCAAATCCTCCACTATAGATAAAATCTGATATTTTGAAACTCCTATTTGTTTCATTTCAACCATAAATCTCTTAACGCTATTGCGCGCTATGTCATCGCGAAGTTTAGTGGCAATTTCAACGTCTCCAACATATCGCCCATCACCGCGCTTAGAATAAATAACGCCCTTACCTTCCAACGTAAATAACGCACGTTGCACTGTGTTTGGATTTACCCCAAGCATTGTGGCATATTCGCGTACAGAATATATTTTATCTTCTTTTTTATATTCGCCACTAGCAATTTTAATTATGATATATTCCATAATTTGCTCAAAAATAGGCTTATCGTTCGTAAACTGCAATAAAACCACCTCCATACTGTATTAACAATCTATTACAATGATACAACATAATAAATAGTTTGTCAATAATTTTTAACAAAAATAAAGAAGTTGATCAAAAACCAACTTCTTTTAAAATTTCAGATAATTTTGTGACGGAAATAAAATAAACATCTACGCTTTGTTCAGTAGGTAAAGATAAAACAATCTTACCATTCATATTCTTCTTATCATTTAAGGTATGTTCTATTTCAAACTCTACGTTGGAAGGCATCACATTTAACAAAAACTTATCGCATAAATTTGCTATTTGGGTATATCTTTTTTCAGAAATCAAATTTAAAGCAAAAGCAATTTCATTTTCCTTATTTAAACCATAGGCAACTGCTTGAGCGTGTGAAACAGAGTAATTTGAAGTACTTTCTAATGCGTGAGCAATCGTATGTCCCGCATTTAAACGCCTTCTAATCGAATAGTCAAACTCATCTTTCTCTACATAATGAGCTTTAATCTCTAAAGAACGGTAAATAACTTCTTTTAAATTACTAAAAATTTCTTCAACGTTGGCCATTGAATCAATGAAATTATAAAATTTATTATCTATAATAGCGTATTTTATAATTTCACTCATTCCTTCATTAAGAATTTCAATAGGTAAACTATTTAACAAATCAACGTCAATTAAAACTTTAGAAGGATGATGAAACGTTCCCCATAAATTCTTAACATCTAAACTATCTATGGCAGTTTTACCACCGATACAAGCATCAACAGCACAAAGCAAGGTAGTTGGAATGTTTATATATGATATACCTCTCATATAAAGGCTCGCAACGAAAGCCCCTAAATCACAAACAGTACCACCGCCTATATTTATTATTACGTCTCTTCGACCAATTTGGCTAATCTGAAGAAATTCAGTAAACGTAACCGCTTTGTTTAAGTTCTTGTTTTCTTCCCCGTCACTCGTTAAATACGTATATACGTCAAACCCACTATTATTTAAACAGTTTTCAATTACTGAAGAATAATTTTCAACTTTCTTAGATGCAAAAATGACTACTTTTGCGCCTTTTTCTTCAATTAAATCGGATATATTTTCAAGTTTTGAAAAATATACGGTCGTTTTATCCTTAATTACAATACGTTCATTTTTTTTCTTGCTCTTATTAAACACAAACAATTTTGAAAAGAAATAATTTAAAATAATAACAATGACGTTTAATAATATTTTACAAACGTAAAATTCAAAAAGCAACAAATCAACAGTAATTTTCATTCCTGCAATATTGAACAGAGTCGATATAATTCTAAGTGCGTAAAAAGATAAAAGTTCCTTTATAAAACTTTTAAATTCAGGTGTTTTAGAATTAAAAACAAACAATTTGTTTGTAACGTAAGCAAACGTTATGGCAATTACTTCTGAAATGACGTTGGCAAGCGTAGTTTGACTTTCTTCAAAGATATAGTAATAAAAAATTGAAGACACACCCCAACTTATTAAAGTCGTTAAACCGCCAAAAAAAAGATATGACAATTGTTCCTTGTATTTTTTTATTAATTCTATAATTCTATTTATCATACTTTTATATTTTATCAAAAGAAATATGCTTTGTCAAGCGATAAAAACTTTTAAAAATATATAAAAAAAGCGGAAATAACTTTCCGCTTTTTATAGTTATATTATTTATTACTTTTTAGATACGGTTACTTCAACTTCTTCTTTTTCTTCCTTAGGTTTAACGAAGATAAGAACAATTATACCGATTAAGCAAAGAAGTGCAACGCCAAATAAAATAACTGAAAGAAGGTTTTCACTAAGAATCTTACCGAAATCAGTATCAAGTTTTACTTGAGAGAAACCAGAATTAACTTCGATAGCATACGTTACGGCGCTTGCTTCACCATATTTATCAGCAACGGTAACAAGAACGTAGTAGTAACCTGCCTTATCGGGGGTAAATTCAAGACTTGAAGTACTAAAATCAATATCTTCATTTTCAGTTACGTTAACAGCTAAAGAACCTTCCTGTGTTAAAAGTTCAACGCCTTCGCTAGTCCATTCGGTTGCTTGAGCAGTTAAATCCGTAGCACTATAGTATAATTCATATTTTACAGATTCGTTATTTGCAACGATAGTAATATATTCGCTTGCATCAAGATATGTTAAGCCGATATATCCTTCTTCAACCTTATTAGAAATAGTGATTTCAGGTGCTTTTACGGTTGCAAAATGGAAACTGAAAATGGGAACGATTAATTGATTAGATTCATCATACCAACCATCACCCTTATCGCCAACTTTACGTTCGAGTTCATTAGTATCTACTGTTAAAGCAGTACCGGTAGGATCTTTAGCAACTACATAGTAGCTATAAGTACCAACTTGATCCAAGGTAAATGATTTAGACGTAGTGCTTGAGAAAGTAGACGAAGTAGGTTTGCAGTAATAAAGCGTTAAATTTGATTTTAAAGCATTATAATCAAAATAATCAGAAACAAGTAAATCGGTTAAATCAGGATAAGTAAATGAATCGCCTAATTCCTTTCCTGCAAGTTTACCAGTTTGATTTTCGCCATCAATTTTTAAAATCGAATCTTGATATGCTGCTAACTTTTCATTTGTTACGTCATAACGAAGAGAAGCTTTTGAGGTATCTTTAACGAGTTTAAAAGTATGATCTGAGTTTTTCCAAGCAGATGCTTCAATAGCTGTTTCGCCATTGTAAATTTCAATTTCGTAAACGTTTTCTACGCTCCCCTTAAAAGTATGAGCGGCCTTAATAACTTCGCCGTATTCAGCAGCGCCTTGAACTTTGTAAGCATATCCATCAGCTTCTACGTCACTATTAACGAATTTACCGATAACGTACTCTACGCTGTAAGTGTTGTAACCTTGAACGAACTCAACGTCACTTGCCGCGCTTACCTTTGCCATAGGAGCATAGGAAGCAATTGTTAAAATTGAAAGAATTGCTACAATAAATGCAGTGATTTTCTTCATTTTCATAAAGTGAAACTCCCTGAAAATACACGCGCTTTTGCATAATGCGCGGAATTTTACATTATAATATGTTCTATTATATACTCTTATATTTTTTTTGTCAAATAAATAAACGGAAAAAGTGCAAAACTATTGATAATATTTAGTTAATTTTGCACTTTTTGTAATAGTTATTCTTGATTGTTATCGTTATTATTCTTTTTTTCGCGTGATGATAATTTATTTAATAAACTTATACCAACAACTATAATTCCTATAACGATAAAAATACCTAACATGCCCTTTCCCATATACAGGAAAGACTTTAAAAATCTATCAAAATTAAATTCAAGCGCTAACAAACTATTTAATAAGTTCATACCAACCTCCTATATAAAGAACGACATGATTAAACCGCCGGCAATAACTGAAGCAATTTGACCTGAAACGTTAACCGCCATAGAGTGCATAAGTAAGAAGTTTTGTGGGTCTTCTTTTAACCCCATCTTATGAACTACTCTACCAGACATAGGGAATGCAGATATACCTGCAGCACCTATCATAGGATTAATCTTTTCTTTTGCAAATACGTTATATAGTTTTGCAAAAAGCACACCGCCTGCCGTATCAAATATGAATGCAAATAAGCCAAGAGCTATAACTAATAAGGTTTCTAAAGCTAAGAAATCTTGCGCCTGCATCTTCGTAGCAATACAAATCCCTAAGAATATAGTGATTAAGTTTGCTAAAACGTGTTGCGCTGTATCTGATAAGTTGTCTAGTACGCCACATTCACGAATCAAATTACCAAACATCAAGAATCCAACAAGGGCAACAGACTCGGGAGCAACTAATCCCGCAATTATTGTAACAAAAATAGGGAATAAAATCTTGGTTAATTTAGAAACTTTACGACCTTTGTATTGCATACGAATACGACGTTCTTTCTTCGTTGTACAAAGTTTAATAATGGGGGGTTGTATAATTGGCACTAACGCCATATACGAATAAGCGGCAACCATAATTGCGCCTAAAATCCCCTCGTGTTCAGTGCCAGCAAGTAATGCTTGGCCAACTACTATTGCAGTAGGACCGTCTGCCGCACCTATAATACCAATAGATGCAGCCGCTTCTTCCGCAAAAAATAACGATGCAAGCGTCATAGTCATAAATATGCCAAATTGCGCTGCCGCACCAAATAACATTAGTTTAGGATTTTGCAAAATAGGAGCAAAGTCTATCATTGCACCTATACCGATGAAGAGCAATAACGGAAATAGTTCGTTCGAAATACCCGCATTAAACAAAACGGTTAAAGGTCCGTGTTCGCCTATTGCTCCAGAACTTGGCAAGTTGACAAGTATTGCACCAAAGCCCATTGGTAATAAAAGAGTTGGTTCCATATCTTTTTTAATTGCAAGATATATTAGAACACCACCGATTATCCACATAATCATTTGCAAAATAAGCAATGGACATTCAAAAGAGCCGTAAGAAACCTTTTGATTAAAACTGTCCACGATATTCGCATACAAAAATTCTAAAAATTGCATTTTTTTACTCCATCTCTTTAGTTTTTTATTTTTATAACTTAATCGTTTTAAATGCCTAACCGATAAAACAGTTTCACCCTTATCACGAGAAAGCGTAATTTAAAAGAATTCTATTTCTTTGCTAACGTCAAATAAATTCCAAGGATTATTTTCCTTTGGCGGTTCTATTTTAAACACAAGGCGTTCTTTTGATACTGGATGAGTAAAGGCAAGTGATGTCGCCCATAACGCCAAGAACCCCTTTTTCGCCTTGTCTCCACCGTAACGCATATCTCCGTATACAGGGCATCCAATAGCTGCCGATTGCACTCTTATTTGATGCGTTCTGCCGGTGTGTAAAATAACTTTTGTTAAAGCCATTCCATTAACTTTTTGCAGCACTTGATATTCAAGCTCGCAAAATTTTGCACCTTCTACAGTTTGAGGACAAACGTAAACCATATTATTTATGGGGTTTTTCTTTACGTAGTGCCTTAATACTTCCCTATCTTCGCGAGGAATTACGCTTAAAACGGTCATATACTTCTTTTCAAAGTCGCCATTTCTCATTTGCTCAGATAAACGAGCAGCAGCCTTAGAACTCTTTGCATAAACCATAACGCCACCAGTTACTCGATCTAATCTGTGAACGAGACCTGCGTATACGTTACCGGGTTTATTTTCCTTTACCTTTATATGCTCCTTAACTACAGTTAACAAATCTTTATCTTTAGACTCGTCTTCACAGCAAGGAACGTTTTGAGGTTTTAAAACGACAATTATATGATTATCTTCATGTAAAATGACTAAATCTTCTACACACATATCTTTCATACGTCAGTCCTCCTTTGTAAGTGAATTAGGCAATTCAACGCCGTTAGATACAAAAATTCCACTTGCTCCACACGGTAAAACTATCCCCTCTTCTGTAGGAAGTCCTACTTCATAAGCAAAAGTTTTTCCGCCATATCCCTTTAAAGTAAGGGTAAGAATATTTTTAAGAACTTGCGGTTGTAATCCTGTAGTATAACTATTGATTAAGAAAAATAATGGATTATCAGATAAAACTTGAGCGCATAATTCTACCAAAGAATATAATTCGCTTTCGATTTTCCACATTTCTCCGTTTGGACCTCTGCCATAACTGGGAGGGTCCATAATAATGGCATCATAACGACGACCGCGTTTTATTTCGCGTTGAACAAATTTTTTACAATCGTCTATAATATAGCGAACCGGAGCATCTTTTAGGCTTGAAAGTCGAACGTTTTCGCCCGCTCTTTCTACCATGCCCTTAGCAGCGTCAACGTGACATACACTTGCTCCTGCAGACAAGCAGGCAACCGTAGCGCCACCCGTGTATGCAAATAGATTCAAAACGCTTATAGGTCTGTTTGCATTTTTAATCAAATGAGACATTATATCCCAGTTAACAGCTTGTTCTGGAAATAAACCCGTGTGTTTAAAACCCATAGGTTTAATGCAAAACTTTAATTCACCGTAGTTTATTGTCCATTCGTCGGGCATTTTTTTATAAAACTCCCAACCCCCACCACCAGAAGAACTGCGCAAGTATTTAGCGTTGAGTTCCAGATGATTTTGCATGTTTGTTTGGGAGGGCCAAATAACCTGAGGATCAGGGCGCAACAAAACGACCTTCCCCCAACGTTCTAATTTATAACCATCACCAGTAGCGATTACTGAATAATCTTTCCAGTTTTTTGCTGATTTCATATTTTCCTTATAGCAGAGCAAAAATTACTCCAACGAGAATTACTAAGATAATTTTTCTACGGATAAAATAACTTTGTCGCCGTTAACGTCGATCTCTTTCACAAAACCACTTTCTGGCAATTCAATTTCAACGATTGTCTCAGCTAAAACATCACCTTTTATTTCTTCGGCAAATTTAGTTAAAACCACCTTTGAATTACCGCTTGCGCAGTATGAAATATTAATTCTATCGGTAACGTCGAATCCCGCTTCTTTACGCATTGACTGAATTTTTGAAACGAGTTCACGTTTGATGCCTTCAAGTAGTAATTCTTCGGTAATATGAACGTCTAAAACAACAGTCAAACCGTTTTCGCTTGCAGATACAAAACCTTCTGCGCTTTCTGAACTTATTAATAAATCGTCTAAAGCAAAAGACACTTCAGTTCCTTCTAATTCAACGGTATAAATATTACCTGCCTTTACAGTAGCAACTACTTCGCTAGCGTTACAGTTTTCTAAAAAACTTCTAATTGCGCCAAGTTTTTTACCGTATTTAGGTCCAAGTGTTTTTAGTTGTGGTTTAATTTTATAATTTACAAACTTTGAAGCGTCTTGTAAAAGCTCAAATTCTTTAACGTTCAATTCATCTCGCGCAATGGCGTATAGCCCTTCGGTAAGCTTAACAGTTTTATCCGTTGCTATATATAGTTTTGCAAGCGGTTGACGATTTTTGATATTAGATGAATTTCTTGCACTTCTACCAAGAAGAACGATATTCAAAACGTCTTCCATTCCCTCTTCTAAATCTTTATCAATCATCTTATCGTCGCATACAGGGAATGACGTTAAATGGACTGATTTGGGGGCGTCTTTATAGAACTCGGGAACTAGGTTTTGATAAATACTTTCTGAAATAAATGGAAGATACGGAGCTAATAATTTTGATAAAGTTACTAAGATCGTCCATAAAGTGGTATACGCAGCTTCCTTATCTTCGGTCATTTCGCTACCCCAGTATCTTTCTCTTCCGCGACGTACGTACCAGTTAGAAAGTTCGTCAACGTATGATTCTATCATTCTTGAGGTTTCAAAAATCTTATATTCTTTTAAACCCTCATCCACTTCTTTCACTAAAGTATGCAATTTAGACAAAGCCCATTTATCCATTAGGCTTAATTTACACTTATTAATATCGTGCTCTGCAGGATTAAATTTATCTATTTCTGCATAAAGAACAAAGAAAGCATAGGTGTTCCACAACGTTCCCATAAACTTTCGTTGACCTTCGCTAACTGCTTCAGCATAGAATCTTGAAGGTAACCAAGGCGCAGACGAAGTATAGAAATACCATCTTACAGCGTCAGCCCCTTGTTTATCAAGCACACTCCAAGGATCGACAACATTTCCGATATGCTTACTCATCTTTAAGCCGTTTTTATCGTTTACGTGACCTAAAACTATGCAGTTTTTAAATGGTGCTTTATCAAAAAGAAGCACGGATATTGCTAAAAGAACGTAGAACCAACCGCGCGTTTGGTCTACTGCTTCGCTTATAAAGTCAGCGGGGAATCTCTTTTCAAATAATTCTTTATTTTCAAAAGGATAATGCAACTGAGCAAAAGGCATCGAACCAGAGTCAAACCAACAGTCTATAACGTCAGGAACTCTTTCCATTATACCACCACATTTATCGCATTTAAATGTGACCTCATCTATATATGGTCTATGAAGTTCAACGTTCTCCTTTCCACTCAAATTACGAAGTTCTTCACGAGAACCAATAACGTGTACTTTACCACAATCTTTACATACCCATACTGGAAGAGGAGTACCCCAATATCTTTCACGTGACAATCCCCAATCTATTACGTTCTCAAGGAAGTTACCCATTCTACCCGTTCCTATTGTTGCGGGCATCCAATTGACTGAAGCATTTGCCTTTAATAATTGTTCTTTTACCGCAGTAGTTTTTATAAACCAGCTACTTCTTGCATAATACAATAAAGGAGTATTACAACGCCAACAATGTGGATAACTGTGTTCATACAACAATTCTTTAAATAATACGTTGCGTTCTTTTAAATCAGCAATTATTTGCTTATCAGCTTCTTTACAGAAAATCCCAACGTAATCAGTGGCTTCTGGTACAAATTTTCCAGTTGTATCTACCATTTGAACGAAAGGAAGATCATATCTTCTGCCTACTTCGCTATCGTCTTCACCAAAAGCGGGTGCAATATGAACAATACCAGTACCATCAGTTAGAGTTACGTAATCCGCATTTGTTACATAGTAAGCCTTCTGTTTAAAAGTGCCTAATGCATAATTAAACATGGGTTCGTATTCTGCATATTCGTATTCTTTACCCTTTTTAACAGATAATACTTCATATTCTTCAAACAACTTAGGCGCAAGAGCTTCAGCACATACGTAGCAAACGCCGTCGGATAGCACTTCAACGTAATTTTCGTTTGCATTCATACAAAGAGCAACGTTTGAAGGAAGCGTCCAAGGGGTTGTAGTCCATACTAAATAGTATTTTTCTTCGTCCTTTGCCTTAAACTTAACGTAAATTGATTTTTCCTTTACGTCTTTATATCCTTGTGCTACTTCGTGTGATGAAAGAGCTGTTCCACATCTAGGACAATAGGGAACGATTTTGTATCCCTTGTATAGTAATCCTTTTTCCCAAATCGTTTTTAGTGCCCACCATTCGGATTCAATATAATCGTCGTGATAGGTTACGTAAGGATTATCCATATCTACCCAGTAACCAATACGGTCAGACATGTCTTTCCATTGATTAACGTATTTCCATACACTTTCTTTACATTGTTTAATAAATGGCTCAATACCGTATTTTTCGATATCCTGCTTTCCATCTAACCCCAATTTCTTTTCAATTTCAAGTTCAACTGGAAGCCCATGAGTATCCCACCCCGCTTTTCTTGCAACGTGTTTGCCCTTCATCGTTTGATAGCGAGGAATAATATCCTTCATAACGCGAGTTAACACGTGCCCGATATGGGGTTTACCATTTGCAGTAGGAGGTCCATCGTAAAAACAAAATTCTTTTCCGTTTTTCGTCTGTTCCATACTCTTTTCAAATACTTTTTCTTGTGCCCAGAAATCAAGTATTTCTTTCTCTCTTTCAAGGAAGTTAAGAGATGTGTCTACCTTTTTGTACATGATTTTCTCCTTATAAGAAATCGCTTTATTTACAATTATTTTTATCATTAAAAAAATAATCCATCCCTATAAAAATAGAGACGGACTTACCGCGATACCACTCTAATTCGTAGAAATAAATTCTACGCACTCATATTACACTTTTACGGAGTGCCCCGTGCACGCTATTCCATCTGCATATACAAATGCTCTGTCTTCACATACAAGCAAACGGAAGGATACCTAATAAGGCGCTTTAATAGGCTCACACCACCCCTATCTCGCTGAAAAAACGTAATCTTACGGCTTGTTTCCGCACAACATTTTACTTATTATATTTAGTACTATAATATATTATCAAATAATTTTTTTAAAGTAAAGCGATTTTTGCCTTTTAAGAGCAATTTTGTTTTTTTTATTTTTTTAACGCTTTTTGGTTGCATAAATTTAAAAAATAGTATAAAATATAATGGCTGTGCTAGGTGGGGAGTTAGCGGTGCCCTGAACTTGCAATCCGCTATAGCAAGACTGTAGGTCCGCCCCGGCATATCGTATGGATGGTTGCACTCGGTAAGGAGTGTTGATATCAAGGTCTTATGCAACGGTCTGCCGTGAACCGTGTCAGGATAGGGATATAGCAGCACTAAGCGGATTTGTTCCGTGTGCCATGAGGGTGCTTTGAAGTAGCCACCTGCCCTGTTACCACGTCGGTATGATATGTCAAAGCGGATGCACGGCTTTTTTGATTATATTGGCATTTGCCTTTAAAAAGCCCCCGCGTTATAATTGCGGGGGTTTTGTTTTTTAACAGCAATTAATCGACCTATTTGGGGACTTTTAGTATGAATGATTTAAAAATTTTTACACAAAACATAGAGCCAGATGCCCTTAACCAAATATACAGTTTGCTTAACCAGTCTTCTTTTAGCAACGAAAAAATACGAATCATGCCTGACGTGCATTCAGGTGCTGGATGCGTTGTTGGATTCACTTCAACAATGAAAGATAAAATAATTCCTAATCTTATAGGTGTAGATATCGGATGCGGGATGCTAACTTGTGAACTTGGTAAAATGGAAATAGATTTACCAAAATTAGATCTATTTATAAAGCAAAATATACCAAGCGGTAGTGAATATCTTCGCGAAGTTGACGGAGAAGATATAATCAATGGATTGTTGTGTAAAAACAAACTCAATAATATGGAGAGACTTTGGGGATCGTTAGGCACATTAGGCGGTGGAAATCATTTTATTGAAATTGATGAAGACGATGAAGAAAACAAGTATTTAATAATTCACAGCGGTTCAAGAAATTTAGGCCTTCAAGTTGCAAAAATATATCAAAATATAGCTATTAAAAATTGCAAAGAAGTTGCATTTGAAGAAAGAGAACAACTAATATCAAGACTTAAAGCAGAAAATAAAATTGATGAGATACCCGACGAACTAAAAAAATTAAGCGAAAAGTATGCGTATAAAACAAAAATTCCTAAGGAATTATGCTATTTAGATGGATTTGATATGCAAGCATATTTGCACGATATTAAACTTTGTCAAGAATTTGCAAGCAAAAATCGTGTAAAAATCGCAAAGAAAATTATCAAATTTTTAAAAATAAATAAATATTCTCAATTTGAAACAATCCATAATTTTATATCTAATGGAATCATAAGAAAAGGCGCTGTTCCAGCTTATAAAGGTCAAAAAATATTAATTCCTATGAATATGAGAGACGGATGCTTGATTTGTGAAGGTCTAGGAAATGATGATTGGAATTGCAGCGCTCCACACGGAGCAGGTAGATTAATATCTCGTGGTGACGCAAAGAAAATTTTAGATGTAAAAGAATATCAACTATCCATGTCTGGCATTTATACAACAACTGCAAATCAAAGCACAATAGACGAAGCGCCTATGGTTTATAAACCTATGCAAGAGATCATGGATCTAATTTCACCCACTGTAAAAATACTTAAAACTATAAAACCCATATATAACTATAAGGCGTCAGAATAAAAAAAACGGGAATGACTTTCATTCCCGTTTTTAATTGTCAAATATCCGTTAATCGACCTATTCAGCTACTTCTTCATTTTTAGCAGAACGGCTTTCCATATATTTGTTTAGTTTATTAGCAAAATAAAATATAACAACAAGACCAATTAAACAACCTAAAATAAATAATGCCCAATGCCACCATAATGTAAACTTATCAAAGGGAACAATTGAAAAACCAAATATAATAGTTGCAATCCCTATTCCCCTGCCAAATATTATAGAGGGAATAAACCACTTTATACTCATCTTCATAGTGCCAGCAATCATAACTAAAGCATCGTCAGGAAATATAGGAAACATCATCATCAAAGGGAAAAATACAGTTCCTTTATTTCGTAAAAGCTTTAATGCCTGTTCACAATCCTTTTCACCAAGTAGTTTTACACTTAATTTATATCCTCCAGATCTACCCAATATGTACATAACACAACTTGATATCATAACACTTAAAAATGAAAGGGTAAAGGCGTGCAAAGGATTTGGGAATATTACTTGACTTAATAAAATAAATGCCATTGATACACCAGGTATTACGCAAAGCAACATAGTTAAAACGGTTTGCAATAATACAAAAATAACACCGCCCCACCACGTCGATTTTAATCTATCGAACAATTCAACGTTAAATTTCATGCCATCAGCAAAATATACAATATCACATGCCATCAAAATTGAAAAGGTAATTATTGAAATTGCAACAATCCCAACGATCATTATTAATGCGCCACGAATAGATTTTTTATGGTCAATGACGAATTTTTTTATATTACTAATAAATTTTTTCAATAAAATCACCTCGTAAAACAGGACTCAAAGCCCATAGTATATTGTAATTCTTTTAACTTTACGTTTTTTAAGACGTTGTTCGCTTGCAATAACCGTACACCATTAATTCAATTATTGTTTGATATGATATAATTGCACGAACAAACCAGTTTTCATCGGAAATCTCCAACAATTCCTCAATATCAGAAGCTAAAGGATTACGGCCAAATAAGCCAACAACGTCAGTATTAATATATAACCAATAACCAGTTACGTCACTAGCAAATTCAGCAGCCATCTTAAGATGTTCTAAATAATCCTCATTATCCTCACTTGGTATATCGTATCTTATAGATGGGTTATAGCATAAAAACGCCTTATTGTCTGTTTCATCAATTACTAAATAAACATGTACTATGTCGTAAGAGTGATCCCCGCGAACATAGATAGGTAGTCTTTTATCATATAATAAACACTTTCTATTAGAGACTACAACACCTTCATCCACTTTTTCAAAATCGGAAGATAATGCCGTTTGAACAATATCATTAATATTTAACAAAAAAACACATCCTTAACTATAATTTTTTTAGAAATATACGCCTATAAGTCGATTAATGGCACTTAAGATTATTCGCTAACCTTTGGATCTCTAGCTGCTTTTACTTCATCAGGGCGATATATATACGCCTTTTGTGGGGCGTTGTGTAATACGTCAGGATTAGTATAAGCAAGATCAATTATATCCAAAATCATCTTTGCGCTATTTTCTAAGGTTTCTTTGCTTTCAGTTTCAGTAGGCTCGAACATTAATGCTTCTTCTACTATCGTTGGAAAATACATCGTGGGCGGATGAATTCCGCAATCGATCATCGCCTTAGCAATATCTAAGGCTGAAACACCGGTTTCATCATGAACCTTCTTCAATGAAAGAACAAATTCATGCATGCAAATAGAACTCTTTTGATAATCGTATTTTTCCAAAAGTTTCTTTAAATAATTCGCGTTTAATACTGCAAGTTCAGCAGAACTTCTAATACCTTCCCTACCTAATACCAAAATGTAGGTATACGCTTTAACTAGAACGTTAAAGTTTCCGTAAAAAGCTTTAACCTTACCTATACTTTTATCTGGATCAATAAAACTGCACGAACCAGATTTATCTTTTACAACTATAGGGGAAGGCAAAAAGTCTGAAAGTCTTTCACACACGCCAACTGGACCTGAACCAGGGCCACCTCCGCCGTGAGGGGTTGCAAAAGTTTTATGTAAATTTAAGTGAACGACGTCAAATCCCATATCGGCAGGACGAGCAACTCCCATAATTGCATTCAAATTTGCACCATCATAATACAATAGCCCGCCTACGCCATGAACTATCTCGCTTATTTTTAAAATATTCTTATCAAAAATACCAAGAGTATTTGGATTAGTTAGCATTAAACCTGCAGTAGTTTCGTCTACAACCGCCTTTAATGCATCCAAATCTACTAATCCATCAGATGTTGATGGAATATTAATTATTTGCAACCCGCAAAGAGTACTACTTGCAGGATTAGTTCCATGCGCGGAATCAGGCACTATAATCTTAGTGCGTGAAAAATCGCCCCTTGACTGATGATATTTTTTAATAATCTTTAATCCTGTATATTCTCCGTGCGCACCGGCCGCAGGTTGCAAACTTATCGAGTGCATCCCCGTTATCTCTTTTAAACTTTCTTGCAATCTATACATAAGTTCCAAAGAACCTTGTATATCACGCTTTTTTTGATGAGGATGTAAATTAGCAAAACCATTTAAAGACGCAGTTATTTCGTTTACTTTGGGATTATATTTCATAGTACAAGATCCCAATGGATAAAATCCGTTATCTACGCCGTATGCATTATTCGACAACTCTGTATAATGACGAACGAGAGATACCTCGTCACATTCAGGAAGATTAACCTGTCTTTCTGATAAAAATTCATCAGAAAGCTCATATAACGGAACTTGACACTCTGGAGCATTATATGAAGATCTTCCTTCTTTAGATAATTCAAAAACAGTTTTCATTATCTGTTTACCTCCCCACATATCGCCGCGCATCTATCCATTTCCTCACGACTATTCATTTCGGTAGCACACCATAATATTTCGTGTGTACCAACTTTATATCCACCGAGTATGCCTTGTTGCGAAAGAGCGTTTAGCATACTTTCAGCTGTACATTTCGATATAGTTACAAATTCATTAAAAAATTCATTCTTGTATTTACGCGCAACACCAGCTTTAGCCAAAGCAAATTGCAAATAATGTGCGTTGCTAACGCACGTGGACGCAACCTTTTTTAAGCCTTCCTTGCCCATAAAAGATAAATACATGCCCGCTGTTAAAGCACAGTGTGCTTCATTTGAGCATATGTTAGAAGACGCTTTCTCACGTCTAATGTGTTGTTCACGAGCCTGCAACGTGAGAACGTATGCCCTATTACCCTCTTTATCGACCGTTTCACCAACAATTCTACCCGGCAATTTACGCATATATTCTTTCTTGGTTGCCATAAAACCTAAATACGCACCGCCAAATGACAAACTCATCCCCATAGGCTGACCTTCACCTACTGCAACGTCAGCACCATATTCAGATGGACGCTTCAACAAACCTAAACTTATAGGATATACTCCGGCAACCAATTTAGCACCCGATTGATGAACGGCGTCCGAAATAGATTGCATATCTTCAATAACACCTAAAAAGTTGGGTTGTTCAATATAAACAGCCATAACTTCGTCAGATAATTTTTGACGTAAAACATCAACGTTCGTGCAAGGCTGACCAAAACTTTCTATAGTTTCTACTTCAATACCATTATCTTCTAAATAGGTTTTTATAACCTCTTTAGTTTGCGGTTTAATATGTTCTGAAACAAGAACTTTTTTCTTGTTTGCATTTTTAAACATAAGAAGACCTTCTGCTGCGGCAGTTGCTCCGTCATAGTGAGAAGCATTTGAAACATCCATGCCCGTAAGCCTGCATATTAGCGATTGATATTCATAAATAGATTGCAAAATCCCCTGGGACATTTCCGCTTGATATGGCGTATATGCTGTAACGAATTCACTTCTTTGAGATAAATTTCTTACAGGAGCGGGAATGTAATGCTTATATGCACCTGCACCCAAAAATATGCTGTTATAAATCCTATTTTTGCTTGCAAGATGGGTTAATTTGCGCTCCGCATCGCCTTCAGTTATACCTTCTTCTATATTTATTTCCGGATATAGAAGAGATTCCGGAACGTTTGAATATAAATCAGAAAAAGACTTACACCCAACGGCGGTAAGCATTTCTTTTATTTCGCTTGGAGTATGGGGGGTGTATTTTGACATTCTATCACCTTTTAAAACAAAATGTTCTTATTTTTATTCATTATAGAGTTTTTAAATAATTTGCGTATTCTTCTTCATCCATTAAATCGCCAGAAAGTAAAGCATTTTCGACCTTAAATAACCAGCAATTTTCTGCATCATGATTAACTACTGAAGGATCTTCTTCAACCTGAGCGTTAATCTCACTTATTTCACCTGATACAGGGCTTTCAACGGGAGCAACCGCTTTTACAGATTCTAATTCACATGCGTCACATCCTATTGTCAAACTCTTTCCGATCTCAGGAAGTTCAACGTAAACGATATCCCCCATTTCTTTCTGAGCATAATCACTTATGCCTATATATGCAGTACCATTAGCATCAACTTTTACCCATTCGTGTGTTTTTGAATATTTCATAGTTATATCTCCTTATCCCTTTAAATTAATATTTTTCTCTTTTGTAAAAAGGCATCTGGGTTAACTGAGCTTCCAGCTTCCTACCCCTTACGTCTATGTAATAACAATTCAATGACGTCTTATTTGCCTTAACTCTCGCCATCGCGTATGCCCCACCTAATGTAGGACAAAAGCCTCCCGATGTTGTATTTCCGATTAAATTACCTTCTGCGTCATAGATATCGCAATGCTCTCGAGCAATCCCCTTCGACAACAATTTTAAACCAATACGAGCATACTGTTTTTCTCCGATTATGCAATCTTCGCCAATATACCCTAAATCATGTTTAATAGCAAAATCTAAATCAACTTCATTAGCCTTTGTTTCTGAAGAAAGTTCGTGCCCGTATAAAGGCATACTACTTTCAAATCTAAGTGTATCGCGAGCACCTAGCCCTATAGGTTGAATATCAAACTCTTTGCCCGCTTGCATTAAACAATCGTATAAAGCTTCCACTTGATCATTTGATACGTACAATTCGTACCCTTTTTCACCAGTATAGCCCGTAGTGGATACCAAACATTCTATTCCACCTACGAAAATTCTTTTTGTAAAATAATAATTCTTTTGGGGCAACTGAGAACAATCACATACCTTTTGCATTACCTTACCACTTAAAGGCCCTTGAATAGCAATTTGAGATATTTTCGGCGATAAATCTTCACACATTGCGCCATTTTGCAGATTTTCTTTAATCCACATAAAATCCTTTTCACAATTTGAAGCGTTTACAACTAATAAATATTTGTTTTCTTCAAGTCGATAAATCAATAAGTCATCAACTATCCCACCATCTTTATAAAGCATTAAAGTATAACGGCATTGACCTATTAACATATTATCTACGCGATTAGTAACAAGTTTTTGAAGCGCAGCAGTAGCGTTATTACCATAAATAAATATTTCACCCATATGCGACACGTCAAATAGTCCAACTGCAGTTCTAACGTGATTATGTTCAAATATAATCCCCTTTTCGTATTGAACGGGTAAATACCATCCGGCAAATTCTACAATTTTACCGTTTAATTGCATATGCTTTTCATACAAGGCTGTTTTCCTGATCATATTGTACTCTCTTTTATATATTTAATTACGTCATTAATGATTGAATTAATTTCGCTATCTTTATCAAGATAAGATAATTCTTTAATATTTGCTCCAAGAAGAACAGAGCGTAATGTTTGTGGCAAATCGTGATTCATTGCGTCGGTTTGAAATAAAACATCATTTATTACGCCATTATTACTAACGTCAAGATCAAACGAACACATCCCCCACTCAAAATATTTCGAGAATTTTAAAGTGCGATTTTCCCATTTTGAATATAGCCATTCTTTAGAGGATAAAAAAGTCATTTCACGCAAAATATCACTTTCGGACAACAATTGATTTACTTCAACTCTTTTCGCAGATGAAAATTTCTGAAAAAACAAACGTGTAAAGGCAAATAAAATTTGATCAACTGTTAAGGAAGAATTTATTTCAGTGAGGTTTCTAACTCTTGATTTAACAGATTGAACTCCTTTTTTTTGTAATTTTTGCTCGTTTGGTGTTAAGTACGAGCTTAATTTTTCAACGTTCGAATTTATAAGTAACGTGCCATGACGCAAAGAACGTTTCTTGCCTTTATAATAAGCACAACCGGAAATTTTGCCACCTTCCACTGTTAGATCATTCCTTCCAGTTAAATTTGCAACTATTGAAAAATTACTTAATAAATCTATAATAAATTGAGATTGATCCTTTTCGTTGTATACTGAATTATCACAAATAAAGCAATAATTCAAATTTCCGAGATCGTGGTAAACAGCACCGCCTCCCGTAATTCTTCTAGATAGAATCACTCCTTCGCTTTGCATCAATTCTAAATTACACTCTTGATAAGGATTTTGATTGGCACCGATTACTACTGCATTTTCAGATTGCCATAAAAACAATGTTAACAACGCATTAGATTTTTGTAATAAAAGTTTTTCTATCGCAAGATTCTTATACGTATTGTGTGTGTTTGAAAATACAAGTAAACAATTTTCTGAATACATATATCTATTTTACTATATTTTGCAAGTATTGTAAACCGTATTTTTTTAATTTTAAATAATTTTATTATTTAATTATCTTTTTTTCTAAACTTCTTTTATAATAAAAAAGATATTGCTGAAAAAAACCCGCGTCTTGCCCAAATAAATTTATAAAATATTCCGTTATTTTTTTTCTATCAGTTAATTTGCCGTTAAAGTTTTCTTTGTATATTTTTTCAATCCATACATCAACAGGAAAACTTTCAGTAACGTGAAAACCAAACAATAAAACACAGTCTGCTACCTTTTCACCTATACCCTTAATTTTTAAAAGCTCTTGTTTAATTTGAACTGAGTTTAAGCACATAAGTCGGTCTATAAGGCCGTTAACGGCACATTCACTTACAATTTTTATGTATTCAGAACGATATCCTAAACCGCAATCATTATAAAACTCTTTAGACATTGAGCTCAGTTTTTTACTTGTCGGAAAAGAATAATAAAAATGTCCTTCAAAACATTTACGCTCCCCTAATCGTTCACAAATCAAATTAATTGATTTTTTTATTCTAGGAATATTATTGTTTTGAGAAATTAAAAAAGAATAGAGCATCTCTTCACTATTTTGCCTTAGTATTCTTATTCCTTTACCCAAATCGGATGCTTTTTTTAAAACGGGATAGTCGCTATTTTGCGCTCTTTGACAAATCGCATGATAATCGGTTTGTAAATCAAAATAATTAGTAAAATAAATTTCGTCTTCTTCATTACACCTTATAACAGTACTATTATCTTGCGTAAAGAGAAGGCATGCTTTATCCCCAGACAAAACCAAATAACCCTTATCTATTTCGTAGTATCTAAAAATTTGTCCGCAGTCTAACGTGTCTTTTGGATTAAAATAATCTGAACGTATCTTAATTTCTTTTACCATACATTATATTAAATAAAATAAAATTTAATTAAAAAAGAAACCGAAAGTATCTTGTACTTTCGGTTTAATGTCATTATTCAGCGTATACGCTTACTTGTTTTTTATCTCTGCCAAGTCTTTCGAATCTTACAACACCGTCAGTTAAAGCGAATAAAGTATCGTCACTTCCGATACCAACGTTATTACCGGGATGAATCTTCGTACCTCTTTGACGAACGAGAATGCTACCTGCGGTTACAGACTGACCGTCTGCTCTTTTAGCACCAAGACGTTTTGCCGCGCTATCACGACCGTTTCTTGAGCTACCAACACCTTTCTTATGAGCAAATAATCTGATTAAAAACATCATATTCAATTATTCCTCCTTATAAAGCAACGATTTCGCTGATCTTTACAGCGGTAAAGGGCTGTCTATGCCCACGTTTCTTTCTTTCACCTTTTTTTGCTTTGTACTTGTAAATGATAACCTTTTTTGCTTTATCATGAACAAGAACTTCACCTACTGCCTTAAAGCCCTTAGCGTCTTCGCCGACTTTAATACCATTTTCGTCTGAAACGAGAAGCACGTTAAATTCAACTTTTGCACCTACTTCAGCAGCAAGTTTTTCAAACTTAACAACGTCGCCTGCTTTTACGGTGTATTGCTTACTTCCGTTTTCAATAATTGCGTACATCCTACTAAAATCCTCCTGTCTAATCTCGCCGATTCCCGGGCGGTGGCATGCCACTCTTTTGTGCCTTTTTCGTGCGGTCCTAAATATATTATCAAAATCAAATCCTTTTGTCAAATAAAAAATAAGCGATAATTAATATTTAATAATGTTTTTTATCAAAATTGTATATTTTTTATGCGTTAAGACGATACTAAAAATGCTATGGAAAAAAATATTAATCAAACTGTTTTAAAAAATTGCTACAAAAATGCAAAAATGGCTTTGCTTTCATTAGATGAAGTCATACCTAAAACCCAAAACCCATTAAAAGATGAACTTATTACTCAACATGAGGAATATAATGAACACCTTGCTAAAATTGCAATTACAGCGGCAAAATTAGGTGTAGAAATTCCTGAAATAAACGCAGTAACTAAGGGAATGTTGAATGCTTCAATCAACTTTAAAACAATGGCTGATGATTCAAATTCTCATATTGCAGAAATGACCTTAAAAGGAACGGTAACTGGCTATACTACTCTTATTAAGGACTTATCCGAATACGGCCCCCTATTGAATGAAGAGGTTGTTGTTTGTGTTGAACAGCTAAAAGAATTTGAAGAAAGATGTGAACAAAATCTTAAAAAATATTTATAATATAGCGATTAATCGACCTATAGGTCAACTTTTTATGGTTTAACACAATCCCCAAGTTTAACAATTGAATGATATAAAGCACTTTTATTATTCCTTAAATCACCATCTAGGTGATAATGACCAAAATACCAATGTTTGTATTTTACGTTCTCTTCAAAATAAGATAACATTGCATTTTCGCTTGACGGCTTTTTATATGTCCCCATAAGCAATGGTGGGTAATAGAAAGACCTTTCATCGCAAGCGTGTGTAATGATATAATCCACAGTATTTGCATATTTTTCTAAATTTCTGACAGCAGAGTGAAATTCAAACTCACTTGGCATCTCTTGTGGCCACCAACTTTTACCTTCTACCCTAATTGCCTTATCTACACTACTCGCTCCACCGAAAGTAAATATCGAATTTCCTTCTATCTCATATATTTGACCACGCATAAGATGAATTACGTTATCACAAATGATATGAACTTTACCCCCAAACATTTCTTTCACGGGATACTTTTCTAACATATCAAAATTCTCGTGATTTCCATCCACGAACAAAATTGTAAAAGGTAAGTTTTTATATGGCGTAAGTGTAATGCCAAGTTTATCTTCACTCCACAATCCGCCCCAGTCTCCCGCTACGATTAAATAATCTGACCTAGATAGGTTTGGATTGTTATCGCAAAAGACTAAAAGTTTAAAAAAATCTATATTGCCGTGGGTATCGCCTGTAACGTAAATCATATTATATATTTCCTTAAAAATGTTGTTAATCGCCTTATAGGGGCATTTTTAGCCTATCTTAGAAGATAGATACACCATCTTAGAAGCTGGAAAAGGCGCGTTCTGCTCATTTACGTTTTTATCTATACGCACAACTATAGCTTCATATAAAATTTCATCTTTTCCGAAAGGAGCTAAGACTTTATCTCCTTCCTTCAAAAAATTGATATTACTTTTATACCAATATGGTCTATCTAATGCAAAAGGGTTATTGATAAACTTTACTTTTGCAATGTCAAATATACTATTATCGCGTAATTTACCGCCTGCAAGTGAGTGAATCATATTAACACCTATATTTTAATAAAAGCCCCTCAAGCAAAAGGGGCTTTTGTTATAACTTTTTATAACTTATCTGGGGCTTTCATTTCTTCCCCGTTAAGGTCTACCATTATAGTTTTGATTCTCTGTTCTTCTATAGGCCTATCTGACGAAGTGGTAGGTGTTGTTGCAATCTTATCTAAAACCTCGTATCCCTCTATTAATTTACCAAATGCCGCATACTGTCCGTCTAAATGAGGAGATCTTGCATGCATAATAAAGAATTGAGAACCCGCACTATTAGGCATCATCGAACGCGCCATCGACAAAACGCCACGATCATGTTTTAAGTTATTAATAAAGCCGTTTGCACTAAATTCGCCTGCGATTCTATAGCCAGGACCACCTGTACCCATTCCGGTAGGATCGCCACCTTGAATCATAAAATCTTCTATTACCCTGTGGAATATTACGCCGTTATAAAAACCACTGTTTGCAAGCGCTACAAAGTTACGAACGGTGTTTGGAGCAATCTCTGGGTATAATTCTGCTTTCATTATACCACCGTTATACATTTCGATAGTTGCTATAGGATTTTTCATCTTACAATTTTCTCCTTAATCGTTATTTATATAAAACATTTTACTTTGCGAAATTAAACACAACGTTTATCACGCAATAATTTACTCTTCAGAATAAACTTCAACAACTACGTTTGCTTCTTTTAATAGTTGAACTGAAAAATCATCTGGATATCCATAACGGTATACTATTCTTTTTATACCAGAATTTATCATCATTTTAGAGCATATTACACAAGGTTGATGTGTACAATATAAAGTAGCACCATCAACTGAAATACCTAATTTTGCGGCTTGCGCTATTGCATTTTGTTCTGCGTGAACAGCATAACACAATTCGTGGCGAGTTCCACTTGGAATATCTAATACCCTTCTTAAACATTCTTGCCTTTCTTTGCAACTTTTAACCCCTGAAGGAGCACCGTTATATCCAGTTGTAATTATTCGATTATCTTTAACAATTACTGCACCTATTTGCCTATTCGGCTGATAACAACTAGACCAAGTAGAAACGAGATCGGCCATTTCCATAAATCTTTTATCCCATTTATTCATAATAGCACCTAATTATATTTTATATTTTATAGCAAAATTGCTTTGCTTACGATTAATATTTTATCACAATTTGTTATATTTTGCAATAAATTGTAAAAGGAAAAACAATCATATTTTTAAAATTATAAAAATACCAATCAATCAATTGACAAATTTATTTTAAATGGTATAATATTATTAGCAATCAAACAAGTAGAGTGCTAATTCGGCTCAAAAGTTTAGCAAAATATACAATTGTTAATTATGGAGGATAATATAATGAAAGTTAAACCATTGTTCGACAAAGTCGTAGTTAAATTAACTGAAAAACAAGAAACTACAAAAAGCGGATTTATTTTACCTAGCGCATCACAAGAAAAATCACAAATAGCAGTTGTAGTTGCTGTAGGACCTGGCGGTCTTGTAGATGGCAACGAAGTAAAAATGCACGTTAAAGAAGGCGATAAAGTTCTTTTCGCAAAATATTCTGGTAGCGAATTCAAAGTTGACGGCGAAGAATTTATTATTATACGCCAAGGCGATATTTTAGCAATAGTTGAATAATTTCATATTTGGAGGATAATTATATATGGCAAAACAAATAAAATACGGCGAAGAAGCCAGAAAAGCCTTAGAAAAAGGTGTTAATACCCTTGCAGACACAGTTAAAATTACTCTTGGACCTAAAGGTCGCAACGTAGTTCTTGATAAAAAATATGGAGCACCCCTTATCACCAACGACGGAGTTACAATTGCAAAGGAAATCGAACTTGAAGATCCGTTTGAAAATATGGGAGCACAACTCGTTAAAGAAGTATCTACTAAGACCAACGACGTTGCTGGCGACGGAACTACTACCGCAGTAGTTTTAGCACAAGGAATGATAAGAGAAGGTTTAAAGAACCTTGCTGCCGGTGCAAATCCCGTTATATTGAAAAAAGGCATCATGAAAGCCGTTGATGTTGCGGTTGAACACTTAAAATCTGTAACAAAAACCGTTGACGGAAAAACTGCTATCGCTCAAGTCGCTTCAATTTCTGCTGGTGACGAAGAAGTTGGCAAACTTATATCAGATGCAATGGAAAAAGTTGGTAAAGACGGCGTTATAACAGTTCAAGAAAGCAAAACCATGAAAACCGATTTAACAACCGTTGACGGTATGCAGTTTGATAGAGGCTACGCTTCTGCATATATGGTAACTAATACCGACAAGATGGAAGCAGTATTAGATAATCCCCTTATTTTTATTACTGATAAAAAGATTTCTTCTATTCAAGAATTGTTGCCTGTTATCGAGCCCATTGCACAACAAGGCCAAAAACTTTTAATTATCGCAGAAGAAGTTGAAGGCGATGCGCTTGCCGCATTAGTAGTTAACAAACTAAAAGGCGTATTTAACTGCGTAGCGGTAAAAGCCCCTGGATTTGGCGATAGAAGAAAAGCCATGCTTGAAGATATCGCAATTTTAACTGGTGGTACAGTTCTTTCTTCTGACTTAGGTATAGACTTTAAAGATTTCACTCCCGATATGTTAGGACGTGCAAATCAAATTAAGGTAGACAAAGAAAATACCACTATTATAGATGGTGCAGGTAGTCCCGAAGCTATTATGGCAAGAATTAACGCTATAAAAGCACAAATCGCAGAAACTACTTCTGATTACGATAAAGAAAAATTACAAGAAAGACTTGCAAAACTTGCAGGTGGGGTTGCCGTAGTTAATGTTGGCGCAGCAACCGAAGTAGAAATGAAAGAAAAGAAACTTCGCATTGAAGATGCTCTTGCTGCTACTCGCGCAGCGGTAGAAGAAGGTATCGTTCCCGGTGGTGGAACAGCACTTTTAGGAACTATTCCGGCTTTGAAAAAATTAGTTGCGACCCTTTCTGGAGACGAAAAAACAGGTGCTCAAATTATCTTACGTGTAGTTGAAGATCCTGTTCGCCAGATTGCTATGAACGCCGGTTTAGACGGATCAGTTATAGTAAATAAAATCTTATCTAGCAACAAGCAAAATCTAGGATTTGATGCATTTAACAATAAATTCGTAGATATGGTTCAAGCAGGTATTATAGATCCTACTAAGGTAACTAGATCAGCATTACAAAACGCTGCATCAATCGCTTCTACTTTATTGACCACTGAAAGCATTGTTACGGATATTCCCCAACCTGAAGCACCCGTAAACAACGGCGGAGCAATGGGCGGAATGTACTAAAATTAAGTATATAACAACCTAAAAATAGCATGCTAACCTATAAAAATTAGCATGCTATTTTAATTTATTTCTATAATATTTTCATGCGCCCAAAAATTCTACGCCTTTTAGTAAAACGTCGGATAAAATGTCGTTTTTAAGTGAATAAAAAACAATTTTTCCTTGCCTTCTAGACTGAACAGCCCCAAGGTTTTTTAACAATCTTAACTGATGACTTACAGTTGTTTGATTGACGTTTAAAACTGTAGATATATCGCTTACACACATTTCTGAAATAGACAATGCGGAAATCATTTTTAATCTTGTATAATCTGAAAAAATACTAAAAAATCCGACTAACTCGCTTAATACGTCTTCTGATGGTACATACTCGTTAATTAAAGTTTGCATTCGTCTATCTAGTAATAAAACGGAATTTGCCATAAAATACCTGCCTTTATTTTTAATTTAGTATAATTCATATTGGAAAATATGTCAAGATGAGCAATCGTATATTTTTTGGCATATTTAAGTGAATTATGTAATAATATGTAAATAAAGGAGTTTTCTCTTATGAATTTTAACGTCGCCCTAATAGGACTTCTTCTTTTACTAACAACAAATGGAAATATCTCAACAACTCAGTTATTGTTGCTTGTTGCCTTACTTTCAACCGAAAATAATAATTTAAACGGTAACGATAACTGCTGTTGCAACAACAATGGCTCTGCAATAATGCCAAGATCCGGAAGTACAACCACTACGACGTGCACAAGTAGAACTACAAATTAAAGTAAAAATGCTATACGCTTTAACGTATAGCATTTTTTATTATAAAGTAGGTTTAATTGTTTCTTCAAAATATTTCATAAAACTTTCTTCAAGCTGCGCAGTAGTCTCATTATTACCGCTATATACGAAATCATAATCGTAATTCTCCACCCCGTCGTCGGCATGATTTCCGTATACTTTACGCTTGAAGAATTTATCGTTACGTTTCACTAACAAGGTAATAGTATGTAAAGGAAGGGCTTTTACGATTTTTGCTATTTCTTCGCTTTCACGGCAATGAACAAACATAACGTCGTTCTCATCTAAGGAAAATTTTTCACACTCGCTGATTACGTAATTTAAAGGCAAGTCGTTATATTCAATAAAAACTTGCTTCAATTCAGCAAGCATCTTACGAGCTTTATCCCCCTTTTCACCATTCCAACCAGCATATTTTGCAATGTCTTTAATGGGATCAACGGTCGAAATATTTTTTATTTTATAATACTTTGCCATAATATTACAAATTGTGTCTTTGCCACATCCGCCCTGACCGTTAATTACTATAACCGTTTTATTCATTCTTCACTACCGTGTCTTAATTTATTTATTATATGATAATATTTATTTTAAAAAAAGTCAATAAAAAAAGAGCGAAAAATTTGAATCGCTATCGGTGATTAAAGCAACTTAACTAATCAACGCCTTTTTGATATGTGCTCTAAGAAAAAATATATGATTATATCCCTTTGA
>JAZOCA010000105.1:0-2311 GCA_045596285.1 Christensenellaceae bacterium
AAAAACTCCCCGAAATTTCGGGGAGTTTTTTGTATTTTAACCTATAATTATCTTTTATATATTATTTTGCCTTCTCTAATTGTATAAAGAACTTCAAAAGTATTTTTATCTAATACTGCAAAATTTGCTTTTTTCCCAACTTCGATACTTCCAACTATATCATAGATTCCAAGATTTTTAGCGGGATTAGCTGACACAAATTCAACTGCTTCATCAAATTGCACTCCGCATTCCATAACCACGTTTTGAAGCCCTTGGTTTAATTTTAAAACACTTCCAGCTAATGTACCGTCAATAAGTCGTGCTTCGCCGTTCTTTACGTA
Organism: Christensenellaceae bacterium; assembly: GCA_045596285.1. Classification (GTDB taxonomy): domain Bacteria; phylum Bacillota; class Clostridia; order Christensenellales; family Borkfalkiaceae; genus HGM11416. The sequence goes on from JAZOCA010000105.1 coordinate 324, forward strand.
TACAGTCTGACCACCAAGCTCGCTTATAGTATCCCCTAGATTTTTTGCACGCATTGCATCGGTAATTAAAACAATTTTATCATGGGGTTTATTCTTTATAAGCATCTTAATCGCTGGAACGCTAACGTGAATTAAATCACATATAATCTCACAGGCTAATTCATCCCTTAAAAGAGCTCCGCCTACAACTCCAATTTCTCTATGGGTATATGCACTTTGAGCATTATAAGTATGCGTCACTTGTGATGCTCCGCAATTTATTGCGTGAACTAAATCAACGTATTTTGCAGAAGTATGGCCGATACTTGCTCTTATATCATTGTCTTTCAAATATTTAATAAATTCGCCCGCATTTTCCATTTCCGGCGCTAAAGTAACAACTTTAATGGAATTTCCGCTTAACTCGTTATAGTGCTTAAATTGCTCAATATCAGGAGATACAATATATTCAGCTGGTTGTGCGCCTGCCTTATTTTTATTAATATAAGGACCTTCTAAATGTATTCCTAAAAGTTCTGCACCATCCTTTCTATCGCTCAAACGATATTCATTTACAGCAGTCATTGCCTTAGAAATATTTTCAGGACTCTGCGTCATAGTTGTTGCTAAAAAACTAGTTACGCCTTCGCATGCTATTGAATCAGCAATAGTTATTAATGCTTCAAGAGTTCCATCCATAGCATCAGCACTTGCTGAACCGTGAATATGCTGATCAATAAAGCCAGGTAAAACAACCGCGTCATCTGGAATATCTATAAATTCATATTTATCGGTCGGTTCTTCTCCAATATTTAAAATGGTTTTATCGAAAATTACAGAAGTTTTAACAATTCCTTTTTCAGGAAGATATACGTTAACATTTTTAAATACTTTCATTTTGATGCCTCATTTGATATTATATGCAATGTTCTTGCACATATATTATAACATTAATAATTAAGTATTTCAATGTTTTAAGTTTAAATAAAAACTATTTTTTTAAACAAAAAGTCTTATGATGCTGCAATTGCATAAATTCCATCGAATATTCCACGTTTTTTTACTTCGTCTTTACAAACTACGTTAACCCGACCAATTTCTACTCCTTTTTTATATATTTGCAATTTACCAACAATTTCTCCCTTTTTTAAAGGCGCTTTGATTTCACTATTAGGAACAAACTTAATTTCAATATCTTCATTTATGTTTTTTTTGCCAAATATAAAATAATCTTCTTCGGGAATAACTTCAACGTATCTTTGTTTTCCATTTTTTACTTCAACTTTTTCTTCTAAAGAAATATCTTTAGATACAATCATTTTTGACGTGTAATTATCGAACGCATAATTAAATAGATTACTACAATCAGCAAATCTAGTTTTGCTATCTTTCCCATTCATTATTACGCCAACAACTCTAGTATTACCTCGAATAGCGGTTGCAGCCAAACAAAACCCAGCTTCGGAAGTATAACCCGTTTTACCCCCATCGCACCCTTCGTAAAACTTAACTAATTTATTTGTATTAGTCATCATAACTTTTTTATTATCTGGATGAACAAAGTCTTCCAAGTATATTTTACTAAACTCGTAATATTTTTTATATTGTAAAAGTTTTCTAAACATAATGGAAACTTCTTTTGCAGTAGAAAATTGAGTGGGTTTAGGAAGTCCTGTGCAATTCGAAAATACAGTATTTTTTAAATTGAGTTTTTTTGCTGCATTATTCATTTCTTCAACTGCACGATCTTCGCTTCCATATAGTAATTCAGCCATAGCAACACTTGAATCGTTTGCGGATGCAACTATAATACTTTTTACAAGATCGCTGACTTTATACATTCCACCCTTTTCTAAAAACACCTGAGAACCGCCCATTGAAGATGCTTTTCCACTTACGCTTATTATATCATTAAAAGAAATAATGCCCTTTTCTTCGTTTTCAAAAATTAAATTAAGCAACATTATTTTTGTCATACTTGCAATAGGTTTTTTTAAATCTTCATTTTT
>JAZOCA010000106.1:0-1673 GCA_045596285.1 Christensenellaceae bacterium
CGGCAGACGGTATAACGGAAGGATATATTAACGCTGGCGGGAGTAGCCTTTTTATCTTTGCATCTAACACGCTTGGAATCAAGCACCCACGCGCGCAAAAGGATATTCCGCAGATTATTTCCGTTAATATTAAAGGCGAAAAGAATCTTAGCGTTTCTACCAGTGGCGATTACGAAAAAACCTACTCTTTCAACGGTCAAACTTACTCTCATCTTATCGACCCTAAAACTGGGTATCCCGCACAAACTGGGGTTATCAGTGCAACGGTTATAGGGGCTGGCGGAGGATTTTCCGACGCGATAACGACCGCACTCTGTCTTTGCTCTCACACAAACAACCAAAACGATTCGGAGCTATTAAAAATGATGCGCAAAATCATTTCAGATTATCCAACCGTTAAAATTTTCACAGTCTTTAACGACGGACAAAACAAATTAGTTTTAACAAATCAAAAACAGGGCGAACAATTCACCCTGCTTGATAGCGAATATTTAGTTGTAAATATTTAATGGTTTTTTATACGCGGACGCAAATTGCTCCGCGTTTTTTATTTCCATTCTCCCGCTTTTTTGGATAGTTTATTAAACACGCCCTCAACTACGCAACCAATAATAACCGTCACGACAACGATAGCAAGCATAGTCGCTATCTCAAAGTAAACTTTTGAAGAGTTAAGCAAAAAGCCCAAAGAGTTTGCAGTAGCTGCAATTACTTCCGCCGCAACCATAAGTTTTATGTTAAGGGATATTCCCCCGCCCACCGAAGAATAAACGGCTGGAAGTGCTTGTGGTAGCCTTATATAAATAAAACACTTTTTATTATCCGCGCCGTCAACGAGTCCCGCCTCAACCGCCGTCTTATCAACTCCGTCCAACGCGTTTTTTAAGTTGGTATAAAGCGTTGGCATTATGACAAGCATAGTTACGATAACTGGTGCAATTTTAGAATCCGTCCAAAACAGTAACAACAAAACGATTGCAACGGTAGGAAGAGAACGGATTATAGCGATAATAGGCGCGATAACCCGTTCCGCCGTCTTATTATTAATAGAAATAAGAGAAAGCGCAAAAGCGACTAAGAAAGATAACGAAAAAGCAATCAAACTTCTAAGTAAAGTAAACGAGAGCGCAAGGTAAAACTCACCGTCACTTAATAAACTAAAAAGCGCGGTGAAAGTTTTACTTACCGACGGGAGGACGTATTCGCTGGAAACGGCAAAAGCAGCCGCCGACCACAAAACGAATATCGTTCCTACGGTAATTATCGTTATTAAAAGGTTATTAAACTTTTGGTTATCTTTCATAAAAAATTATGCTACTTGAAAGTTAATTCCGTGTTTTTTCAGCACAGCCTTAAAGGTCAAATCGGGAACTAAACCCTGACCGATAACTGCAACTTCACGCTCTTTTAAGTCTTCAAGGGCAATCTCTTCATCACTTACGATATATAAATTGCCGTGAGTTATAATCGCGACCATTTGATAAGGGTCATTAGAGTTAGCCTTATAAAGTTTAGACGCTGCGTTTATAGGCATAATCATAATATCCGCCTTGCCATTCTGCATAAATCCACCGATATTGTTTGAAGCAACTACGCTGTAATTAAAAGGCAAACCAGTAGTAAAGTCTTCGTTGTCGTACATAAATTTAGCAGCGGCTAGTGCGGGTGCGCCG
>JAZOCA010000107.1:0-53887 GCA_045596285.1 Christensenellaceae bacterium
AACTCATAAATAAAGCTTTTGAATTACAGCTAATTACCGCGGAAGAAGTCGATGTCCTCAATCTTCAATGGTTAGAAGGTTTTATGAATCTTTATAACGCCAACGAAAATTTACAATCTATTGATTATAAATCTATTGGGCATAAAGGCGGCGTTGCCTCCCTTAAAAAATTTATCAATTTTATTCGCTATAAAAAGCACAATGCCGTTGTAGATAATGATGTAAAAACCATACGTTATTGGATATATTCCCCCGGCGAAAATGCGAATATGTGGGATGAGGTTTATTCCAAGGGCATAATGGTTATTGGTTGGGGTGAAATAGGCTCTCTTACTTCATTTAATAATAAAAAAGAAATGAAACAAAAAATGAAAGATGTTTTTGATGCATCCTATTCGTATAAAAATGCAGCGCATGCTACTTGGCAATTCGCCAATGATATGAAACCTGGCGATATTGTTTTTGTTAAAAAAGGCATGCATGTATTGTTAGGGAAAGGCGTTGTTTCATCAGATTATATTTATGACGACTCTCGCAAAGATGGATTTAATCATATTCGTAAGGTAGAATGGACTCATAACGGCGAATGGAAGCATCCAGGTCAAGCTGTTATGAAAACATTGACGGATATAACACCGTATAAAGAATATGTGGAAAAATTAAATGCTTTATTTGACGAAGAATCAATTGAAGAAGAAATAGAAGAAAAGGAAATATCCTATCCCGTATATACTCGTGAAAATTTCCTTGATGAAGTTTATATTGACGATGTTGAATATGATACGTTGGTCGAACTTTTAAGGACGAAAAAGAATATTGTTTTACAGGGTGCGCCTGGGGTTGGTAAAACGTACGCGGCGAAACGTTTGGCGTATTCCATTATGGGCTTGAAAGATAAAAGCCGCGTTGCTATGGTGCAATTCCACCAAAGTTATTCTTACGAAGATTTTATAATGGGTTTTAGACCGTCGGCAACGGGTTTTGAGCTCAAAAAAGGTATATTCTATAATTTCTGCAAAAAGGCGGAAATCGATAGTGACAACGATTATTTCTTTATTATCGATGAAATCAATCGCGGTAATTTAAGTAAAATTTTCGGCGAGCTGTTTATGCTTATTGAAAACGATAAACGTGGTACGGAAATTCAACTCCTTTATGCCGATGAAATGTTCTCCATACCAAAAAATGTATATATGATTGGTATGATGAATACCGCAGATAGAAGTCTTGCAATGATGGACTATGCTTTACGCAGAAGATTTGCGTTCTATGATATGAAACCAGGCTTTGATTCTGAGGGATTCCGCTCTTATTGTTCTTCTTTGGATAATGACAAATTTAACCGCCTTATTGCTTGTATCAACGATTTGAATCCAGTTATTGCAAACGATGATTCGCTTGGCGAGGGATTTTGTATCGGGCATAGCTATTTCTGCAATTTAGATAATATTAACGACAAAACGCTGTCAAGTATTGTGGAATACGAAATTATACCGCTTTTGAAAGAATATTGGTTTGATGAACCGTCTAAAATTCGTGATTGGAGCGAAAGATTGCGGGGTATTGTTTCGTGATTCCCGTTAAAAACGTGTATTATATGTTATCCTATGCCTTTCAAATTTTGAAAGAGCAAGGATATAAAAATATCGAAACCGAAAATTTTGAAAACACGGCGGAGTTATTCGCGGCGATTTTGATTAAAGGCGTATCTTTACAAGTAAAACGTGGTCTAAATCAAGAATATATTGCCAAGACGGAGCCGTTATCTACTATTCGAGGAAAAGTCGATATAACTGAATCCATAAAAGGTCAAACGCTGTTAAAAAAGCAGTTGGTTTGTTCGTACGACGAATTTTCCGTCAATTCGTATTTTAACCGTATTGTAAAATCGACAATGGAATTATTATTGCGCGCCGATATATCAAAGGTACGTAAAAAAGAGTTACGTAAACTATTGGTGTATTTCTCCGAGGTGGAAACGCTTGATATATACCATATAAATTGGCAAGTACGCTATAATCGCAATAATCAAACGTACCATTTATTGATTTCCATTTGTAATTTGCTTGTAAAAGGCTTATTGCAATCAAATAAGAACGGGACAAGCAAACTAATGGATTTTTTAGATGAACAAAGAATGTGTCGTTTGTACGAGAAATTCATTTTAGAGTATTATCGCAAGGAATTTCCTGCGATTTGCGCAAGCGCGTCGCAAATCCCGTGGCAGCTTGACGATGAAGGATTCGAGGACGGTGCAAAATTGCCCGTTATGCAGTCGGATATTATGTTGAAATATAAGGAAAAAGTCCTTATAATTGATGCAAAATATTACGAACGCACCACGCAAACGCAATATGACGTGCATACTTTACATTCGGGGAATTTATATCAAATTTTTACCTATGTAAAAAACAAAGAATCGCAGTTAAAAGACGTTCCGCACGAAGTTTCGGGTATGCTTTTATATGCGAGAACGGACGAAGTAATTTTGCCTAATAATACGTATCGTATGAGTGGCAACAAAATCAGCATAAAAACTCTAAATCTGAATTGTGATTTCTCGGAAATTACAAAACAGTTAAACGATATAGCAATGGAGCATTTTGGGGTGTCTATAAGTTAATACGAAAGACATATTTTACATTAAGGAGAATTTATTATGCCAGATTGGGCTGTTAATCTAATTGTAGGAATTGTTACGGCAATATTAGGTTTTATAGGTGGCTTCTTCACGAAAACGTATCAAATTAAAATTAAACAAAAAGCAAAAGGTAAGAATATTACGCAAAATATTGGAGATATTAAAAATGGATGAAATTAAGCAAACAGCCAAAGGAGATAATATAACGCAAAGTACTATTGTCGTTCAAGGGGATTATGTTTGCGGTCTTAATAGAGAAGAAGTTGTTGAATTGATACAATCGTATGGTTATGTGAACAAAGATGAAATTATTTCCATTGTTCACGAAGCCATTGAAAAAGTTCCCGAAAAGCAAAGAATCGCCCCAAATAAACGCATATTTGTTCCGTTAATTCAACAATTATCTTATAGTATGGATGAAGATATATTAAAAGATACTTATATGAAGCTATTGAGTGCCTCAATGGATTCAACAAAGAGTTCAAAGGTACATCCATCATTTATAAATATCTTATCGCAATTAAATGCGGATGAAATTAAAGTTTTAAATAAATTACCACCTACAATAAGGATTCCTAAACCTTTAATAAATTTAAGGATGAAATGGCAAAAAAATTCGGGGTTAGGTCTTACACAAGTAAAATATTTTTCTGATATTGGTTATGGTATTTGCGACTTTCCGTGGAATATTGGCGTTTATTTGGAAAATTTGGAAAGGTTAAAGTTGATTGATATTCCAATGGGAAAAACTTTAACTAATAAAGACTCCTATGAAAAATTGAAACATCACCCAGACATATTGGCTGTAATGGCGCAAAATCAATCGACGGATGAAATAGAGATTACTTACGAGTTTGATGAACTATTCTTTGAATTAACACAATTCGGACAAAACTTTATAAAATGTTGTAAATAATGTTAAACGGCGCGGTAGTAAAATTACTATCACGCCGTTTTAATGTCAAGCCGAATTTTAGGGCATAAACAACGCAAATCAAACCTTTCGGTTCAACTTACGCTCATAGTGGTGCACCACAAAAAAAAGCAAGTACAAAAAAGTACTTGTTTTTTTTATTGTATAAAAAGAAAATGGCGATTTTTTGATTAAGGTGGGGTAGTTTGATACGCAAATGTGGAAAAAATATATTTTTACAACTCCTTGACATACCAAGTTTTTTGGTATATAATGAAAATAGTACTATCGATAATAATTATATATCTAGCGATATAATTATTAAACGTAGGGTAAAAGAAGAAAACAAAATGTTTTTTGATAATTATTAACAAAAAAGGCTTTGCTTACGTAAACGTTAAACAAAATATATTTATTCATATATTTATTCCCTTAAGAAATTAACCGGTTATCGTGACCAAGCCACAAAAAAACTTATTGGAGTTAGGAAATGAAAAAAATAATTCTTGCTATTATGGTTGTGATTGCTATGCTTTCTTGCCTTACCGCTTGCGGAATGGGCGGTGGTGGCGGTGGTGGCGGAAACGGCGTTAACAGTTCTAGCACGAGTGTTGGCGGAGGCGATTCTTCCACCGTGCTTATAACGCTTGAAACGCCAGTTGTAACTATTTCTGAAAATGGGATGGCTACTTGGAATGAAGTTAAAAACGCTAACGGATATTTGTATTACGTTAACGGCGAAGAATTTAGCACGAGTGATACTTCGGTTGCATTAAAAGATGGCGATAGTATTAAGGTTATGGCGTTTGGCGACGGTGTAGCCTATAAAAACAGCGCTTTTAGCAAAACCAAAACTTACACGGCAAAACAAACGTTGGCAAAATCCACTATTTTGCAAGTTTTGAATGGGGAAGTAGGTAACGAATATTGGGTAGAAGGTTTAGTTTGCGCTACGGGTGCAGGCAACTTCCTTTTAACCGATAATGACGGAAACTATTTATACGTATATACTCAAAGTTCACACGGTTTTGTGGTTGGCGATTTTGTTAAGGTTGTTGGTAAAACTTCTTTATACTGGGATAAGATCGAATTAAAAGATATAACCGAAGCGACTAAAATAAGCGGTAATAATCAAATAAACGTGGGTAAGCCTGTACTTGCAAACGGCGCGTATTTAGAAGAAAAACTTCAAGAATTGGTTGTTGGCGAATATATTTCTTTTGTTGGAACTTTGCAAATAAGCGGTAATTACCTTAATATTAAAGTGGACGGTTTAAACGGAGCGCTTGTTTCTTTAATCTATTCGGGCGATCCTTTAGAAGATGGAAAAACCTATACTTTTACCGGTTATATTATTTACCTATCCGGTCAATCTAACAAGTATATAAACGTTATAGCAACTTCGGTTAAAGTTTACGGCGAAGAAGTTAATGCGTGCGATTATTGTGGCGAAAGTTTAAGTAGCGGTAATCATAGCGAATTAGATTGCGGGCATAGGGCTTGCCAAAATGGAAACCACGAAGTTTGCGAATATTGTGAAGAATACCTTTGCTTAGGCAATCATAATGAATTAGATTGCGGGCATAAAGCATGCCAAGGCGGAAACCACGAACTTTGCGAATATTGCAAAGAATACCTTTGCTTAGGTAATCATAGCGAATTAGATTGCGGGCATAAGGCTTGCCAAAGCGGCAACCACGAACTTTGCGAATATTGCGAAAAACACCTTTGCTTAGGTAATCATAGTGAATTAGATTGCGGGCATAGGGCATGCCAAAATGGAAACCACGAACTTAGCCAATATTGCAAAGAATACCTTTGCGCAGGTAATCATAACGAATTAGATTGCGGGCATAAAGCATGCCAAGGCGGTAACCACGAACTTTGCGAATATTGCGAAGAATACCTTTGCTTAGGTAATCATAACGAATTAAATTGCGGGCATAGGGCATGCCAAGGTGGAAACCACGAACTTTGCGAATATTGTAAAGAACACCTTTGCTTAGGTAATCATAGTGAATTAGATTGCGGGCATAGGGCTTGCCAAAATGGAAACCACGAACTTTGCGAATATTGCAAAGAATACCTTTGCGCAGGCAATCATAGCGAATTAGATTGCGGGCATAGGGCTTGCCAAAATGGAAACCACGAACTTTGCGAATATTGCGAAGAATACCTTTGCGCAGGTAATCATAGCGAATGTGGAAAATGCGTTCACGCTGATGAAAATGCAGATATAAAATGTGATAAATGTGGCGAGATAATAATGCCCGAAGAAAACTCTGTACTTAACTTATTGCAAGCAATAAATTTGGGGCTTAGCTACTCGCACAACAAATACAGTTCGGCAAAATATTACGTAACGGGGCTAATTTTAGAAGTATACAATAGCACTTACGGAAATATGTACCTTACCGACGAGCAAGGAAACACATTCACTATTTACGGCACGTACGATTCAAATGATAATCGTTACGATTCTTTTGAATATAAGCCCGTTAAAGGCGACGTAATTACCGTTTATGGATCAATAGGAAAATATTCTAAAACCGCACAGATGAAAAACGGCGTTTTAACGGAATGCGTTGCTCACGTTCACGATTATCAAGGCGGATCTTGCACTACCGATTACACCTGTACCGTCTGCGGTGGGGTAAAGAAGGGAACGCACTCTATAATTTCGGCAACTTGCACCACTTCTGGGTATTGTGAAGTTTGTAATTTACAGTTAAACGATACGCTTGGGCATAACTGGGTAAGCGCGAACTGCGAAACCCCAAAACGTTGCGTTCGTTGCGGTACAACAGAAGGTGAAGCGCTTGGGCACAAGTGGGTAAATGGAAGTTGCGTAGATAGGGCTGTGTGCTATAATTGTTCAGCCCTTCATCCAGACGAGCCCGCAGGGCATAAGTGGATAAGCGCAACCTGTTTAAATGCAAAAACCTGTTCTGTTTGTTCTGAAACGGAAGGCGAGCCTTTAGGTCATGAAATGCATTTAGCAACTTGCAATGCGGCAACCACTTGCAACAGATGCGGTTATATTCCGCAAGGCGCTAACGCTAACGGGCATAGTTTTGTAAACGGCGCTTGTAGCGTATGTAGCGCCATCTATCCCAGTCAAGGATTTGAGTTTACTTTTGTAAAAGACGATATTAACGGCAATTATTATAAAATTACTGGCAAGGGCTCTTGTGTGGACTTAAACGTTATTATTCCCGACGTTTATACTGGCGAAGAAGGAACTTTCCCCGTAAGGCATATAGGGGTAGCGATATTTAATAACTGCTCAATTGAAAGCATAGTTATTCCCGATACCATCGTGTTAATAGATCAATTTGCATTTATTAAATGCGCTTTCTTAACCGAAATAAATATTCCCGCAAGCGTAACTACCATAGAAACCGAAGCAATTAGTCAATGTTCTAATTTAGAAAGGATTAACGTTGCCAAAGATAATCCTGCGTATAAGTCTATAGACGGTGTGCTTTATACCGCGGACGGAAGAACTTTGGTAGTTTACCCCATGGGCAAAAAAGACGCGACCTTTATTATACCAAGCGACGTGACCAACGTTGCGCGATACGCATTTGCAAACTGCGTAAACTTGAAAAAACTCGTTTTCCCCGAAGGGCTTGAAAAGACGGAAGTTTTATCGGTAAGCTATTGCAAGAGTGTAGAAGAAGTAGTTTTACCATCTACAATGCGTGAAATATCTGGGCAGATGTTCTTATGGTGTACGAGTTTATCAAAAATCAATATACCAGAAAGCGTTAGCGTAATACATTCGTCTGCTTTTCAACATTGTTCTTCTTTAGTTAGTATAGAACTTCACGAAAATATACGCGGTATCGGCGGATATGCTTTTTCTTACAGCGGATTGCAATCGGTAACTATTTTAGCTAACGTAACCGAAATACAAGATTATACATTCTCTTCTTGCAATTCTTTAAAAACCGTTATTTTAGGCGTTAGCGTTACTAAAATAGGAACTAGCGCATTTAGCACGGCTGGCACTACCGTTTATTACTTGGGTAGCGAAGAAGACTGGGCGAAGATTACAAGTATAGGTTTACTTAACGACGCTTTAAACAACGGACCTGCCTTTTATAGCGAAACCGCGCCGAGCAAAGAAGGGAAATTCTGGCGCTACGTAAACGGAGTTCCCACTCTTTGGTAATTAAAATGGCTGAAAAAGCAAGATTAAAAACTTTACTAAGCGAATTTAAAAAGGCGGTATATCGGCATAATTATAGGTAAAAAGTTATGAAATTTTTAAAAATAGTTTATGATATCTCAAATGAAGAGTGTAAGTTTATACCGATAGACGGCAAGCGTCACGCTGTAACGCAAGGGCTTTGCGCTTTAGCAACTGAAAGTGAAAATGGGGTTTTTAAGGTTGAAACGATTACTTGGGAAAAGCAAGATCCCAACGATAAAAGGTCAGAAAAAAAAGAAATACACAAATCTCATACCCTAAGGGAAGGCGAAGAGCGTCAAGACAGTTACAGTATAACGAAGTGGAGTTATTTGGAAGGTTTGTTTTACGTGCGGTGGACTTACGTTGTTACCGTGGTAGATGGCGAAGTGGCTTTAAAGCAAAGCAAAGATCCCGTTATAAAGGCGCAAACGTACGTAGAAATGGGCGAGTATGAAAAAGCGGACGCTATTTTAGCAGACATTTTAGCGCCCGATCCCAACCATTATTATTTTGTAAACAAGCAGGCAAACGAACTTCAGGCGTATAGGTACGAATTTGGACTTGGAGTAAAAAAAGATCTTGATAAAGCGTATAAGCACTATCTTTTTGCACGCTCCTTTAATAACGTTGCGCGTTTTATGGGTATGGGTTACGGAAAGGGCGTATTTGAAGAAGATTATCGCTTGATTGAGTGGTGTGAATACCACGTTTTAAAACTATTACACGCGATAGGCGAGCGCGAATACGCCGAATACGTGATGAACTGGAATGCTAATTACTGGATTTACGATAGCGAAGAAAAGGAAGCTGACAAATATAGTTTAAAATTTAAGTCTATTGCGCTATGCCGTAAGCAGGTTTGCGAGTGGATGATGGAAAGAAAGAAGGTCAAAGAAGTAGATGCAGAAAAGTTTGCTCTTTATTTGGGCGCATATTTCAGTTATTTAAAAAACGGGCATGAAGGCGCTTGCAGTTACGTGTATGAAGACTGGGAAGATGGATCAAAGTCTAACCAAACAAGCACTTGGCGGGCTATTAATTATATTGAAGAAAGTAGCCAACAAGGTGATGAGTTTGCTATTCGCGGAATAGAATTTATGCAATCTTTAAAGGGGAATAAACAATGAGTGAAACAAATAAAATTTGGTCGGATTACCTTCTTCGGTTAGAGCGTGAAAGCAATGAATACAAATATGAAAGTTGGTATAATCATTTTTGGAACGAGATATACGAAATAGAAGAAGGCGCAGATAAAACGAGCCGTGGCGAGCGAATAAGAATAGATGAACTCACAGAAGAATTTATTCGATTTACTTTTTACGACGAAGCATGTTCGTATGGCGAAAAGGGAGAGATTTCTTTTAGCAATCCCAAAGTTTGTTTAAGGTCTAAAAAAGAGCAGGGCGGAAGAAACGAATACGCTTGGGCGCGCTACGATCACGTTATTTTAAAACTTGAAAAAAAATAAATGATTTTAAGGAGAGAAAATGGGATTGTTTAGTAAATTATTTAATAAAAAGTACAAAACCAGCGAAGAGTTTCATTTGGATGCATGTTATCCAAAAAACTATAAATCTTGCCTTGATTTTATTCAAACCACTTTAAAAGAAGGCTCGCCGTATCCCGGCGATTTCACGCATGAAAAACTTGTGGTTTTAGAGTTTCTATTGCTATCTAGAATAGAAAATACCCCACGTCGCGCGGTAGAATATGCTAAGCTACTTGAAGAAAATATCGTGTATTACGTAAAGCGTTCTTTAGAAAAGAAAAATAGAAAAGACGATTACCTTGGATTTTTACCAACAGCCTATATCGAAATGATTTTTAGTAATCTTTGCAGGTTAGGCGCAGGGGTAGAACTCCAAAAAGCAACGGTTGGATTCGTCTTATCTTATTTGTGGATAAATGAAGAGACTTTAGAAGTCGTTTGCGATTTGCCAGATAAAATAAATGGCTACAAATATTTTATTTATGCAGAAAAATATCACGATAAAGACGCAGTTAATCTTATTCTGCCAAGTATAAAAAAGGTTTTGCAAGATCTTGACCTTGATGAAGAATATCAAGGGTTTAAAGCGGAATATTAATGTTTAAGGCACTATTTAGGTGCTGAAGAACAGGCAAAACGTTATTATCGTTTGGTTAATAATTAGGCTGTAAAAAGTAAAATTAAGGTGATTAACGTATATGGCAATCGGTATAAAGGTAAAAAAAGCCCCCAAGGGCTATTATGTGGGCGCGTCGAAATTCTTTGGTGCGCCAACCGTTCCGCTATCTTGGGAAGGCGATTTTTATGAAGACGAAATATTTTTATGTCAAATAAATCTTGCAGATTTAGCGCATTTAGATGCTGAAAATCGACTTCCGCATAAGGGTTATTTGTATTTTTTCTTGCTTACGTCAGGCGGATATTACGATTTAAGGGCAGACGTGCGTTATAGCGAAGAAGAACCCCAACTTGCCATAAACGAGTTTAACGAGCAAGTTGAAGAGTATAAAAGGTTTAATCAAGCCTATTTAATGGAATTTTACAAAGTGGATGATAACGAAGATTGCACGCGCCTTTTTGGCAAGCCAAGTGACTGGAATTATGCAAAAGAAGCACCAAAAATGCTTATGCAATTCGATCCGTTAGATTCAGAAATGGGCTTCTTGGATTTTTTGGACGGATTCATGTATTTTTTCTTTAGCAAAGACGAAAGCGATTTTAATAAGGTTTTTTTGCACGTGGAATTTTCTTGAAAATGCAGGGTAAACGTAAAGTTTAAAAGCGTTCAATTTTGAAAATTAATCAGTTTTTTATAAAGGCTAAAGTTTTATTTTAGATAGTGGCTAAGTTTAATGGCGTAAAAATAAAGAGAGCAAATCTTGGGTTTGTGGCCAAAAGAAGCTCTCTTTTTGTTTTAGAATATTTTTTTAGTTAGTGTTTTAATGGCTTTAGTGTAAAAGGTGGCAGATAAAATGCCCTTTAACAAATGCGCAATAAACTTGTTTAAAAAGGTGGCTAAGTAGTTTTTTTAAAAACCGTTTGCGTTATTGATTTTTTGTAAAACCTATGGTATACTTAAAATATTATTACCGCAAAATATTCGTGGGGGTAAAATATGGGCTTATTTTTTAAAAAGAAAACCAAGTGGGAAGAAAACGCAAAATACAAAAAGGGCGATTACGTTAATTTTAGATATCGTGGGGAACTATTTTTTGGGTATATTTTTGAATGTAAAAAAAATACGGATGGAAAAATAGTTTACACCATTCAAATTGCGGGGCAATGCCCGGCGTTAATTGAAAATTATCGCGAAGAAGATATTTTGGGTTTAAAGCAAAAGTAAGGCTATAGGTCGATTATCGTTATATATTTTTATATTTAAAGGAGTATTTATGAAGATTTTAGTAGTTATAGATATGCAAAACGATTTTTTACACGGCGCGTTAAGAAATGAAGAAGGTATAAAAATTATTCCTAAAGTCGCTAAGCGAATAGAGTATTATTACAGCCAAAATATGCCTGTTTTTGCCACGCGTGATACTCACGAAGAAAATTATCTATCTACCCAAGAAGGTGAAAAACTGCCAGTTAAGCATTGTGTAAAATACAGTAACGGTTGGCTTATAAACGAAGATATTTCTAAGGCGTTAAAAGAAATAAACACTTACGATAAAAAGCAGTTTCCCTTTAGAAAAATGCATGGATTGCCTACCGCCTTTAATTATGCAATAGTTTTCGATAAACCTACTTTCGGTAGCGAAGATTTGGCTAATTACATTAAAAATTGTTATGGGCATATGCAGAAAGAACTGCAAATTGAACTGTGCGGTGTTTGCACCGATATTTGCGTTATTTCTAATGCAATGCTTTTAAAGGCGTTTATGCCAGAAGCAAAAATAATAGTTAATTCTGCGCTATGTGCAGGCGTTACGGTTGATTCTCATAACGTAGCATTAAATGCTATGCGCGCCTGCCAAATAGAAGTTATTTAAAACTTTAAATAGCAGTTAATCGCGCTATAGCACCATTTTTGTGTTTTTTATCTTATTTTTTATTGTTCTTTAAATTCGTGTAATAGATAAGATGTTGTTATGGTAAGCCTTTTAGTAATCAGATATAAGTTGTTGCATTATAAAAATAAAAAGTCCGATTTTGTTTGGGTATATTTACGTAATTTATATCTATTAAAAGTGTTTAAGGTAATTATAAATTAAATTATATAAATAATAATAAAAGTGCTGATAATCGACTTATATCAGCACTTTTTGTGTTTTTATTATCGTATTTTATTCGTATAACGGATATTTTTCGCAAAGGGCTTTAACGCGGTTAAGAATTTCTTCTTTTTTGTTTTCGTAATCTTTTAAAGTAAGTGAAATTATCCGTGCGACTTCCACGCAGTCTTCTTCTTTAAAACCGCGCGTGGTTATAGCGGGCGTTCCTATTCTCATACCGCTTGTTACGGATGGCTTTTGCGTGTCGAATGGAATAGCGTTTTTATTTACGGTAATACCAACTTCATCTAAAAGACGTTCTGCTTCTTTTCCGGTGTTTACATTCATTCCGGTAAGGTCAATTAAAATCAAATGATTATCTGTTCCACCCGAAACAAGTTTAAAGCCTTCTTCTTTTAAGGTATTTGCCATTGCCGTTGCATTATTGATAATTTGTTTTGCATACTGTTTAAAATTATCTTTAAGCGCTTCGCCAAAACAAACGGCTTTAGCGCAAATTGTGTGCATTAAAGGCCCGCCTTGAGTGCCGGGGAAAATCGCTTTGTTTATGCGGGTTGCTATTTCTTCGTCGTTGCAAAGTATAAGGCCACCGCGCGGTCCGCGTAAGGTTTTATGGGTGGTTGTGGTAACTACGTCCGCATAAGGTACGGGAGAAGGATGAACGCCACCGCAAACAAGGCCTGCAATATGAGCCATATCCACCATAAGATACGCGCCAACGGATTTTGCTATTTTAGAAAATCTTTCAAAATCGATAAAGCGCGGATATGCCGAAGCACCTGCTAAAATGAGTTTTGGTTTGTGTTCGCGCGCCAACTTTTCAACTTTATCGTAATTAATAACGTGAGTTTCTTCATCAACTCCGTAATGAACTATATTCCAGTATTTACCGCTTATGTTAACTGGCGAGCCGTGGCTTAAATGTCCGCCGTGCGCAAGATTCATAGAAAGCACCGTGTCGCCGGGGGTAAGTAAGGCAAAAAATACTGCCATATTCGCTTGCGCTCCGGAATGCGGTTGAACGTTTGCATAATTTGCATTGAACAGTTTTTTAGCGCGTTCTATTGCAATACTTTCAACAACGTCCACGTGTTCGCAACCGCCGTAGTATCTTTTAGAAGGATATCCTTCGGCGTATTTATTTGTAAGTATAGTGCGATTTGCTTCCATAACAGTTTCGCTAACGAAGTTTTCTGAAGCGATTAGTTCTATTTTGTTGCGTTGACGCGTTCTTTCTGCCGAAACTGCGTCGAACAATTCTTTATCGTTCTTTTTTAAAAGTTCGTATTCTTGCATTTGTAATCCTCCTAAAAGATATTATATGACTGCACATTTAAGTTCGTTTTATATATTATAGCATTTGAATTGACTTTTATCAACTTATTTAATAAATTATTGTTTTTAACTTTAAAATTTATTTTATTGACAAAGCCGTTTGCTGATGATAAAATATTATTAATAAAGGAATTTAATAAAAAAATAGGAAAAACAAATGACGGTAAGAAAAATAAAGATAATATTCCTTGTGATAACAACTCTTGTTTTTTGTTCTTCTTGTTTGGGTTTTTTCGGCAGTTTAGGCGAAAAGATAATATATGATGAACAAATAATTTTAACGAACGACGGCAAGGGTTTACCTTCCGACGAATCTGGGTTTTACGAAGTAGATTTTACTAAAGCCGATTATCTTACGGACGTCAGCGGTATAAATTCATACGCGGACGGATGCCCAACGATTTCTAAAAATGGGGTTAATCCCGCGGTTTTGGTTGTGCCGATTGAATATCCCGATTTAACTGCAGAGAAAAAAGGATACGATATAGATACGATAAACAAGATTTTTAACGGCAAAGATGGTGAAACTTATTTTCCTTCAGTTAAAGATTACTATTATAATTCAAGTTACGGGCAGTTGGATTTAAATATTACCGTTCTTGATGAGTGGGTTACTCTTGCAAATAAAAGCGTTTATTATGAAAAGAAGAAAAACGGCAGGTTTGGTTTTGGTGGGGATTTTATAGGCGACTGGGTTGCTATAGACGAAGTTATGACCTACCTTGAAGATAAATTAGATTTAAGCTCTTTTGATAGCGACGGCAACGGCTATATAGATGCGCTTGTAATCGTAGGGACGAATGAAATATCTTATGATAGCAATCTCGGTTGGGCGTATAGATACTGGAACGGATATACTAAGCAAGCAGGTAAGTTAGAAGAGTATGACGGAGTTTTGGTTAACGATTACGCTTGGTTGCCCTTTGCTTTTTCTTACGAAAAAGAACGTGCGAATGGTAGCATTTCTTATTCTCCCACCGCAGAGATAAATACAAAAACTTTTATTCACGAATTTGGCCACGTTTTGGGCGCAGAGGACTATTACGACACCGAATATATAAAAGACCCTATGAACGGCTTTGATATGATGGATGAAAAGTTTAATGATCATAATCCATTTACTAAAATGCATTTAGGGTGGATACAAAAGTCTAAATTAGTGGTTACAAGCGAGCCTGTAACATTAGAATTAAAACCTTTTAGCGAAACGGGGGATACGGTTATTATAGCGCGCAACTGGCTTGAAGGTTTAGGGGTTTACCAAGAATATTTCGTTATTTGTTATTACGCGCAAAATAAAGAAAGCGAGTTCTATTTGCCAAGTGAAATGATAGAAAAACCCTGTGTTATAGTCTATCACGTAAACGCTTCTATTTTAAAATCAAAAAAGGGAACGGAAGTCTTTTACGAACTGGCTTATAATAATACCGCTTATACAGACGAAAACGGATACGGCACGGAAAACAATCTTTTAGAATGTGTGGCTTGGGATAAGAAGCCGTTTTACGCTAAATTTGGTACTGTTGCGCCATTAACGTTAAGTGACGGCAGTATTTTAAATGCAACTATTAATATAGTAAACGTTGCGAAAGAAAGCGCTACTTTACTTATAGATTTGTAAACAAAAGTATTGATAATCGCGCTATACGGCTACTTTTAAAAAAAACAAACACAATTTGGTGATATCTATGCAAGATTATTTAAGTAAGTTAAACGAAAAATATCCCATACGAAGAAAAAAAGAACAAAAGGAAGAATTTTTTAACTACGTATGCGAAAATTTTGAACCAAATAGGGTAAAAAAGGACGTTTTAGATAAAAACGAAAATATAGTAATAGGCAACTGGGAAAAGGCAGACGTTATAATAACAGCCCATTACGATACGCCTGCAAGTTCTATTTTTCCAAACGTAATGATGCCAAGAAATAAAATTTTGAGTTATGCCTATCATTTGGGGATTCCCATTTTAATGGCGCTCGTTTGTCTTGCTTTTGCTTTTTTTATTAGCGCTGTTTTTAAGCTTGAATACATATTTACCGTGTATATTTATCTTGTTTTGTATTTTGGCTTATTTTATTTTGGAATGCGATTTTTCGTTAATAAACATAATTATAATGATAACACGTCTGGCGTTGCAACCGTTATGGAGCTTGCAAAGTTGATAAATAGCGAAAAAGTAGCCTTTATTTTGTTTGTTAACGAAGAAAAAGGGCTTGTAGGTTCTAAAGCAATGGCTAAAAAGTACAAAGAACAATTAAGCGCTAAATTAGTTATCAATCTTGACTGCGTTGCAAACGGAAAGGAAATATTATTTATCGTTAAAAAGGGAGTAGAAGAATGTAAAGAATATTCTTTGTTAAAACAATCCTTTAATAAAACGGATGAATTTACTCCCCACTTTTTTCCCTTTAAAGGAAGTTCTTCAAATTCAGATCATAAAAGTTTTGACCGTTCGATAGGTGTTATGGCTTGTTCAAAGGGAAAATTCGCTAAATTTGTAACTGGAAAAATACATACTGAAAAGGATGTTTTGGTAGATAAAAACAATATAACTTATCTTGTTGACGCATTTGTAAACTTTTTGCAGAAAATATAAAAAGTGCGCCTATAGGTCGATTATCTGGGGAGTCACAATAATTTAATAATAAAAAAAGAGCAGTTTTGATTAATAACCGCTCTTTTTTATTGCGTAAGTTTTATTAAATTTTTGCATCCCATAACCCGCAGAAACTATCTATGGGGTCTTTTCCTTTAAAAGCATCTTTTCCGTTTGTTAGATTATCTACAAGCGCGCTTAAAGTAGAAGCTTTGCTATCGTATGCGTTAATATAGGTGCGGACCATGGGGATATCTGCAAGCATAGTAGGCGCGTTAACGCTTATTGCCACAACGGGAAGTTCAAAAACGTACCAAGGAATTTCTCCGCCTCCCTTAGAAAGACCGAAAGCGGGTCTGCCGTTAGCAACGTCACATAAAGTAATAACTAAATCTTGTTGTGATTTAAAATCTTCTATTGCGTTTTTGCCTGCAAAGTAAACGTTAAGGCTGGGTTTTTCGCCTGCTGCAATTTGCTTTTTGATCTTTTCTAACGGACTTTCGTATATGAACGCGTCAAAGCCCTGTTCGATAAGTCTATCGCGCAAGTCTTCTGCAGGATTTTTTTTGTTTGCACCACCACCCATAGCCATTTGTACTAACGCATCCATAGGTCCTGCAGGGCCTTTTACGTAAACTATCATAATGCGTTTGTATTTTTCGGGGGTAAGGGGAAGTACGTCTTCGTCTTTATATTTAACTAAAGTGATAGCGTCTTGGCTTATTCTCTTTTCAAGTTCTTTATATTCGGGTTTGCCGATTATCGCGCCTAAATC
Source organism: Christensenellaceae bacterium (assembly GCA_045596285.1). Lineage (GTDB taxonomy): Bacteria > Bacillota > Clostridia > Christensenellales > Borkfalkiaceae > HGM11416. The sequence continues at coordinate 16,684 of JAZOCA010000107.1, forward strand.
GCATTGTGGAACTAATTCTGCCTTACTTTTTTTATTAAGTCCCATGCTCGCCTTTAATCCGAGTATTCTAGTAAGCGCTTCGTTCATTCGCTCTTCACTAATTTTACCCGTTTGATACGCTTCAAGCATAGTTGCAAAGTCTTCGTCCGGATCGTTAAAGAATAAGAACATATCGCAACCGGCGTTAATAGAAGCGGGTAGCATTTCCTTTCTGGTCATGCGGTTAGTCATTGCAACCATATGGCTTGCGTCGGTAACAACCATGCCGTTAAAACCTAATTTATCGCGTAGAAGCCCTGTCATGATTTCGGGGCAAAGGGTAGCGGGTAGCATTTCGTCCTCTTTAATATCGGGGTTTACGTCACGCATGTAGTTGGGCATTAAAATATGTCCACCCATAATAGCATCTAAACCGTTATCTATTAAAGTTTTGTAAACTTCGCCGTAGGTCGCCATCCATTCTTCTTCGTTAAAAGAGTTTACGTTGTTAGAAATATGTGCATCTCTGAAATCTTGACCGTTGCCGGGGAAGTGTTTTGCCGTGCATGCAAAACCGTCAATCGTGTGAGCGCCTTGCATGTAAGCCTTGCTCATTGAAGCAACTCTTTGAACGTCGTTACCGAAAGCGCGAGCAACGACTTCGGTGTTTTCCCAGTTATAATGAATATCGCACACGGGTGCAAACGCCATATTGCAACCGATTGCATGCGCTTCTTCGTTTGCGTACTTACCAAGTAGTTTTGCATACTCTTCATTTTGCGTTGCACCTATTTTTATACCGCTACCGATAAAAGTTCCGTCTGAACAAGCACCGTTACCGCCGGCTTCTGTATTGCAGGCGATAAATAGCGGTATTTTAGAATTGTTTTGCAAGATTACGTTTTGCATTCTTACCGCTTGAGCAGGCATATTATTATATCTACATCCGCCAAGATGATATTTTTCAACTAAATTTTTAAGATAGGCTTCGTCTATTCCCGCGGTTAACTGAAAAAAGAGTTGCCCAACTTTTTCTTCGTCGCTCATATTTTGTATAGTGCTTTCTACCCACTTAATATCTTCGTTAGAAAGGTTATAAGGTTTGGCCTTTAGGTTTACCATTTTTATTGCTCCTTAAAATATATTTTTTTATGAAAAGTCCGCCTATAGGGCGATTATCTTATGTTTTTATGCGATAGTTTATTTTTCGCCAAGGTTTTCTAAGAAGAATTTATTAAGTTCTTCTTGGTATTTTTCATCAAACTTTCCTTCAATAAGATTATTTAAACCGGATTGTATAAAATTATCCCAACTTTGGTTTTCTTTTTTAACTAATATGGGGTAATAATGCACGTTGTTTTTTTGCGCCGCTTGCATATCGCCAAGCGCATCTCCACACATTACAACTTTTTTATTATCGTATCCTTTTTTTATTAGTTCGCCTATACAATGAGCCTTGCTTCCGCAGTTTTGCGCAAGCACTATATCAACGTGTTTAAGTAACCCGTGTTTTTGCCATTCTTCTAAAACTGCATCTAAATTAGCACTTGAAACTATAGCGACGTCCGCCCGTTCATGAGCGTACACCAAAGCGTCGTTAACGCGCTTATAGGGCAGTTTTTCGCTTTCATCAAGTTCGTTGATGGCTTTGTTTACGGCAACCGACCAAGCAAGCGCTTTTTTAAGAGAAGTGCTTTGTGGATTGTTTTCTATTGCCTTTTTTAATGCGTCGTTAGAAAGTTCTTTAGAATTTTCAGCAAAATCTACCATATCTGCAAGCCCTTCTATTTTTACGTACTTTTGGTCTATTTCGGTTAGGGCTTTTGCCAGACCTTTAAATCTGTTTATTCCGCGAGTTAAAGTGTATAGGTTGATATCGTTCCACCTTGTTAAAATATCTTTTTCCCAGTTATAAAGATTCCACTCTTGTACCATGCAAGGGCCAAAACATTTTATATGTTTAACGTCCATGGTATCCATAGCGCAACCGTCGCTATCAACGCAAACAAGATAATCTTTATTCTTTAGGTATTCTTCAATATTTTTTACCATTTTGCCCCCTATTTTTTCGTTGGCTATAAAAAGCAGTGCATAAAATTAAAGGAAAATAATGAATTTACACAAACCGTTTCCAACCTTTTCACTATAACATAATTTTTAAGTTAATTCAATCGTATGCGCAAAAAAGTTAAAAAATTTTTTTATTTATGCTACAAATCCTAATTAAAATTGAGCGTATACTGCATTGTCATCTTGGCGGAATAGTATATAATATATACTATATCATACACCTTTTGCCTCCCATTAGCGATTATTTTTTCTTATGGTTATTTATCAATAAACTCTTGATTACTAAAAGAAAAAATTATGCCAAAAACGTAAAATAGGGCTTAGCAATCATTTGTTGTGAAAGGTTATTATTAACCGGTTCAAACTATTTTTTTAAAAAATAGTGCAAAAAAATTTTAAAAAGGGTATTGACAAAGGCTATTATGTATGATATAATCAAAGTATAAAGTTCCGTTATCGTTAACGAAGGAGTAAAAGATGATAAAAACACCCATAACAGGAATAGGTGACCCATACGTTTTGTTGCATGACGGCGTTTACTATATGTACGCAACTTCAGCTGTGGATGGGTTTAAATATTTTACGTCGGAAAATCTTACGGACTGGCAGGATGGCGGATATTGTTATAAAAACAGTCCTTGGGGAGAAAAGGATTTTTGGGCGCCTGAAGTATATGAAAGAAATGGTAAATTTTACATGATTTACACCGCAAGATGGGCAAAAAATCATAGTTTACGCCTTGGCGTTGCAGTTGCAGATAGCCCCAAAGGCCCTTTTATAGATTTAAAAAACGAACCTTTATTTGATTACGGATATGCGACGATAGACGCGACGTTGTTTAAAGACGATAACGGTGAAGAATATTTTTACTTCGTTCGCGATTGTAGTGAAAACGTAATAAACGGCGTTCACACCAGCGTTATTTATTGTTCTAAAATAGCAAGCGACTACAAATCTTTAATAGGCGAGCCCGTAGAGATAAGCAAGCCTGATTTGCCTTGGGAATTAGAAAGAGATGGCAAATGGCAATGGAACGAAGGTCCGTTTTTGTTAAAACACGGCGGAAAATACTATCTTAATTATTCTGCAAACTGTTACGCTTCAAGATATTATTCTATAGGATGCGCGGAAAGCGATAGTCCCTTTGGGCCTTTCAAAAAATATCCTACTCCCGTTTTTGCGTATAAGGAAGGGGAGTATTCAGGGCCTGGCCATAACATGATATTTATGGGTAAAGACGGTAAGTTATATACCGCTTTACACGTTCACACAAATTACGAAGCGCCAAGCGGTGACCGTCGCGCGTGCATATGCGAAGTATATTTTGATGAAGACGGTGCGCTTAAAATAAGGTAAACAATGGCAAAAAGAGTAAGAGTAACCATAAAAGACGTCGCTCGCGTAGCAAACGTAACCCCTCAAACGGTTTCGCGCGCTTTTCGCGACGTGCACGATATTTCAGAAGAAACAAGGGCTAAAATATTAAAAATCGCAGCCGAAATGGGTTACGTAAAGAATTCTACTGCTACATCCCTTCGCAACGGGTCTTCAAAGCTTATAGCGATAGTTTACGATAACTTGATGAATAGTTATTTCTCGATAATAACTTATTATTTACAAGAATGTTTAAAGAAAAAAGGGTATTCCATAATGGCTATTTCGGTAACGGATACCCAACTTACTGAAAGCGCTTATATTTCTGCCGTTGAACATAACGTAGACGGAATTATAAGTTATTTGCAGTTAAACGATAAAATTCAAGGGCTTATAAAAACCTATCATACTCCCGTTTTGGTACTGGGAAGAAAGGAAGAGGAAAAGGATAGCGATTGCATTTACGTAGACGATTTCACTATAGGTAAAATAGCGGCGCAAAGATTTATTCAAAAAGGGCTAAAACACCCTTTAGTTATAACCGAAGCAATGGAAATAACCTGTTCTTACGATAGGTATTCGGGTTTTAAAAGCGAATATGAAAAGTTGGGAATAACCCCTAAACTAATCGCGAATAAACTTGGTTGTAAATTACATGTAGAAAAGCATTTGCTTGATATTTACAAAGAAGAACAAATAGATTCGGTTTTCTGTTTTAACGACCAGTTGGCGTTTGAAACGCTATACGTAGTTGAAAAAAACGGACTAAAGACGCCAAGCGTAATAGGAGTAGATAACATTCAGCAAGAAATGTTTTTCCCAAAAAGACTTACCACGGTAGGGTGGGATAAACAAGACCTTGCCCAAAGGGCGACGGATATGATGATAGAAAAAATATCTCATCCCGAAAGATGTTTAAACTACAAGGTTACCAACGTGTTTTTAGTGGAAGGGGTTACGGCTTAAATTTAGCACGATTAACCTTTATAGAATTGTTTCGCTATCTTGGCGGAATAAAAAAGATAAAAAAATTAGGATTATTCGACAGCGGTCCCTCGCTATCGTATAAATAAAAAAAATAAAAAAACAGGGGAAAGGAGGCTTTTTGTTATGAAAAACAAAAAACTAGCAGTCGTTTTAGTTACACTATTAATGATTCTAAGCATGTTAACGGCGATTGCCTGTGTAGGACCAGTAGAAAGTTCAGAAAACTCTTCTACACCCACTTCAGGCGGACCTTCAACTGAATCATCAGTTACTGGTCCTAACGAAGAGCTCGATGCAGAATATCTTGAAGAAATTCCCGCATCACAATTAAGGACTATTGCACAAACTGAAACGGATAGCGCAACTGCATCTTGGTTTATCGTTTACGGTGAAGATGCTATTGAAATTACCGCTTACGTGGAAGATAAAACTCCCTACGAAGGTAGCGGTATTTATTCTAGCGACGGCGTAGAAGTAAGAATTTCTAAAGTTCAAGACGTAGCAGGTTATTCCGAAGGCGCTATTTGCATTATCGTAGGAATTACAGGCGAATACGAAGTTAGAAATCTTTTAGCAAGTGCAGCTGTTGTAGACCACGGCGTAGAAGTTGACGTTAAGAACTTCACTTTGGATAGAGAAACTATTGCAGGTTACATGGTAGAAATATCAGTTCCTTATGCAACTACTGAAGTTTCTAAAGACGCTAAAGACGCCGCAATGTGCTTAGCACTTACTAACGCGGTTGACGATATCGAAATGAAAGGTCAATACGACCAAACTTACGAATCAAAATACGATAGCGTTAAAACTTGGATGGCTGTTACCGATAATAACGCATACGAAGAAAACGTTAACTTACGCACTAAGATAGACGTTTTATTCTTAGGCGATAGTTACATGGATTTAGCATTCTGGAATATAGAAAACACTTATGATAACACTATGGCTGAATACGGCGTTAACGCAGTTAACCTCGGCGTAGGCGGTACGAGAGTAGATCATTGGGTAAACGAAGAAAAAGTTGATGAATTAAGTTCAACTTACGCTCCCGAAGCAATCGTAATTCACATCGGTGTAAACGACATAGACGATGCAGACCAAGGCGCTCAAGAAGTTTACGACGAATTAGTTGCTTTATTTACCTTATATCATGAAGCATTTGCTGACTCTGATCTTTACTGGGTAAGTTTAATTCCCAACTGCGTATTCACCGCTAAATACGAAGTTTACAAACAAACTAACGAAATGTTTAGCGCTTGGGCAGAAGATAAAGAATGGGTTACCTATATTAACGAATGGGATACTTTCTGTTCAGATGAAGTTGCAGAAGGTGTTATCGCTCCCGTTAAGAATATGTTTAAGGTTGTAAATTCTAATCTTGAAGGTATGCACCTTAACCACGACTTCGGTTATCCCACTTGGTCGTCTATCATTTTCAAGGCGTTAGGCTATGAAGTTATAGGCGGATCAGTTATCGGTAACGCAGAAGAAGCAGGTTTATATCACAGCCAAGGTTGGGTTTTCGATACCGAAAACAACCAAGCAGAAGGTAGTGCTCCTTGGGAAAAGGCAGTATGGGTTAACGGAGTATATGCAGAATCAGTTTTATTTGAAGCAGAAATTTACTCACCCGCAGCAGTTCAATACGATGCATATCCCAAAGTAGGTTTAACTGTAAGAGCAGACGACGTTCAAGTATTTGCATACATTGACTTCGGTTTTGATTCATCAATCGTTGCAAACGGCGATACTAATATCGTTTACCGTAGATTTGGCGAAGTTGGCGCTAATGCAGACTGGTCTTGGGGCGCACAAGCAGGCGTTAAAACAATCGGTCAAGACGTTTCTAAAAACTACGTAAAACTCGGCGTTATTAAACACGGCGACGTCGTTTATATGTTAGTAGACGGTAAGATTATCAACAGCATGAAAGTTCCCGGTTTAACTGCGCAAACCAAGGTTGCAGTTGGCGTAACCGGCTTTAACCAAGTTATTCACGTTAAGAACGTAAGCACCAACGTAAATGCAAGTGAAGTAGAATACGTTACTCTTCCCGAACACGCTATTACCGTTGGCGAATACGATAACACAACCGTTACCTTTAATAGAAATACTGCTAAACGCGGTGATGAAATAACCTTTACCGTTGAATCTGAAGCACCTGTTGCAGAAGTAAAAGTAAACGGCGAAGTATTAACTGCTAAAGAAGGCGTTTATTCTTTCGTAATGCCTAACGAAGAAGCAAAAGTAGTTATTTCTTTCTCAGGTTTATTATCAGTTGATATGAGCGCTGTAGACGGCAGAGTTGCAGCAAGCACTTTAACTCCTTACGAAGGCGCAACGGTAACCTTTACGGCAACCGAAACAACCCATATCGTTAAACTTTACGCAAACGGCGAAGAACTTCTTCCCGTAGAAGGCGTTTATAGTTTAGTTGCTAATGAAAACCTAGTTATTACCGCAGAACTTCTTTCTAAGTACGACGGCGTGATCTTAGACGGTCAAGTAGACCAAGCGTACGGCGAAGAATTTGCTCTTGCAGAATACGACGATAACAGAACTATTACTTTATACGGCGTTCAAACTGAAAGCGGTGTTCTTATGCACGTAGTAGCAGTTATGAACACTACTAGAACTGATGCTCCCGAATGGTGGAATAACACTAACTTTGAATTCCGTCTTAACGGCGCAGAACAAAAATACCTTAACATTAACGGCGCAAGCCACGGCATTAGCGATTACGTATGGCAAACCGCTCAAAACGAAGCAGGTAAATACGTTTACACCGTAGAAATTTATATCAACAACTCATTAGTTCCCAACTGGGAAGCTGGTGCAGGCGTTCAACTTAACTATGCATGGAAGACTGGCGGTGAAGGCGCTTGGTCAGTAGGCGATCACATACATCCTTACGCATTAGACTGGAATATGGACTGGTTAAGCTACCACCGTGCCGGTGTTAACCTTGGTGCTAAGGACTTCAACTTAGGCGCAGATAGCTGGGGTATTTACAGCGACATTCTAAAACTCACAACCACAGGCGTAAACTTTGGTGTTGATCCCACAAAGGCAACTATCGACGGTAACTTTGAAGAATACGAAGGTCTTGCTAGCGAAACCTTTGGCGATCCTAATAGGGCGCAAGTAACCGTAACCGGTAAGGCTGATACAGACGGTTTATATTTAGCTATTACTATCGTTCACGGCGAATGGTCAAGTGCTAAGAACGGTGCTTGGGCAGACAACGATAACCTTGAAATTAAGATCAACGATCGCGCTGCTCCTATCGTATTCTTTGGCGGAAGACTATTACAAAACGATTACTATGATGAAGCTGCAGCAGTTACTACCACTAACGAAGAAGGTAAGCAGGTTACTAAACTTGAACTGTTCGTTGCGGGCGCAGCAAAAGCATACAGATTCCAAGTTGGTATGAACGGCGCAGGTTTCGGCGGATGGCAATCACTCTGTTGGGACGGCAACGTAAGATTCGTTACTAACGAAGGTTTAGTTGCAGGCGTAAGTTTTGATTCTCAAATCGTTACCGACGGTATATTAGACGACGCTGCTTGGACTGATGATATTAAGGCAAAAGCACATACCGCAACCGCAAACGGCGCAGAAATTACCATGATCGGTTTCTCTGGCGATTACGGCGTTCATATGGCGTTTACCGTTAAACATACAAGACCTTTATTAGAAGCTTGTCAAGGCGACGGAAGCGCATGGTGGAACTACATGGGACCTGAAGTTAGACTTGGTGGTTGCCATGACCGTCAAATAGCGTTTACCGCATGGAACAATACGGCTATTAACTGCGTAATGGGTTATGCTACTGCTCAAAATGAAGACGGAACGTATACCACTACTTTTGAAATTTTCGTTTCTTACGAATTTATCGGCGCAAGCGGTGCAAAAGTAGCCGTTGCAGTTGGCGGTGTTTTCGAAAACGGATTCAGACATCTTTGGAACGATTTAGGTTGGGACGGAAAAGCAACTCACTTCGTAACTCCTAACGGTATCGTTGTTGGTGTTATCTAACAAGTTAAAAAGTTTATCGCAAGGGGAGTTAATTCCCTTTGCGATAACTAAAATATTAATTTTCAGGAGAAAATGAAATTATGAAAAAATTCTTAAAGGCGGGAGCGCTTGTTTTAGCGGGCATTCTCGCATTTGGCGCAAGTGCTTGTGGCAAGAAAGGTGGCGGTGGTTCTGACCTTGAACTCGACTCTGCTGGTAATATCGTTGTTCGCCCCGGTCAAGAAACAACCGAAATTACTTTCTGGGGATACGGCGACGATAACGAACTTTCAGTTTTCAGTAATTTAGTTAAACAATTTAATGAAATTAACAAAGGCGCTATTAAGGTAAATTACAAACCTCAAGTTTCTGCCGACTACGGCGACGCAACTAATTTAGCGTTAAGCGGTAACGGCGGTGTTGACATTTTATACGTTGGCGACGCAGACTTTAAAATTTACGCAGAACAGGGTTACCTTTTACCCTTAGACGATTATATTTCAAACAGTAGCGAAATCATTATTGAAGATATGTGGGAAACTTCTGTTAACCGTTTTAAATACGACGTTAACACTACCACTCAAGATGGTCCTGATTCTCATTACTGGGGTATTCCTAAAGATATCGGTCCTACCGTTATCTTCTATAACGAAACTTATTTTAACCAAGCAGGCGTAAAAGTATTCTCTGTTGCGGCAGACGATTTAGCGGCGTTTAACTCAGGTGCTAAAGATTCACGCGGTAAAACTAAAGCGGAATACGGCATTGCAGGCGAAGTAAAAGAAAAAGGTTATTTTGTAGATGCTAACGGCGCAAAATGGTTTAATAACCAAGTTCCCATGAGTTGGGATGAATGCGTGGTTTTATCTAACTTAGTACAAAATGCGGCTCGTTCAAAAATGAACAGAGATAACATTTACGGCTACTATACTGAATGGTGGTTTAACTACGGTTGGTCTGTTGGCGGTGACTGTATTGAATACGTTAAAACGGACGATCCCGCTTACAACGGCGGTTACTGGGATTTCACATTGATGGATCCTACCCCCAACTTTATCGTTAAAGACGACAATGCAGACGGCTTTACCATTAACGGCAAAACCTATAAAGCAGGCGAAATCATCTCTTGGGAAGATAAGCTCGTTAATACCGCGGCAAAGAACAAAGAAATTAAGCCCGAAGTTTTATCGGCTGTAGGAACGGAACTTAACCAACTTCCCTCACAAAGAGAAGCGTTCGTTGAATTTGTTCGCGTTGGTCAAAAAACTGGCGTAAAAGTTGATACTATTAACGGTGAAGACCTTTACGGTTACGGCATTTGTCCCGATCCTAAGTCTATCGGTGGCGACGGATCTAAGGCTATTGCGTTTACCGAAGGTAACGTAGCAATGTTAGTAGACGGTAGATGGAACGTTACAAACTTCCGCCAAGTTATGGATAGAACTAACATTACTCAGTTTGGCCATCCCTTTGCGTGGGACGTTGCTCCTCTACCTATGTATAAAGAATACGACGCAGAAGGAAACGTAACCGTTCACGGCGTAGAAGCAGGTCACTCTGGTTCAGTTGCTCTTTGCATCAACGCTAAAACCAAATATCCTAACGCTGCGTGGAAGTTTGCTGAATATATAGGCGGTAGAACCGGTCAAGCAGCTCAGGCGGAATCTGGTTTTGCTATTCCTTCACAAAAAGATCTTGCAAATAGCGAAATATTCTTACAAACAAATAAAAATCCCAAAAACTCAATCGTATTCGTTCGCGCTGCTCAACATCAAACTCCCGGTGACTGGTGGTATTTAAGAGATAACAACTGGATTGACGACTGGGCAGGTGACTTAAACGGCGAAGTTCGTAACGGAAATAAAACCCTTTCTGCTTTTGAAACGGGCGAAGATTATACAAAAACTTGGAGTCTCTTATTAGAATATACAAAGAGAAAAGGCTAAAAAATTTTTTTGATAAGATAAGGAGAATGATACTATGAATGATAAGCATTCGGTATCCATTGATAATCAAGCGGTAGCGGGGGAAATGCTTTTCCCCGTTACCCCTATTAAACGAAGAAAAAGAATAAATAAAGAAGCCCTTTCAGGAACATTATTTGCATCTTTGCCTCTTATAGGCTTTCTTTTGTTTGGCGCGATTCCCTTAGTTCTTGCTTTTGCTATGGCTTTTTTAAATATGAAAGGCTTTAGTTTTGCAGGCGCGTCGTGGGCTGGTTTTGATAATTTTAAAACCGTTATTCAAGATGATAAATTTTGGGAATCAATTCGCAATACTTTAGTTTTGGGTATTAGCACCCTAATATGTTTAGTTCTTTCACTTATTGTTGCATATCTTTTAAGTAGGGATATAAAGGGTAGAAAGGTATATAGAATGATTTATTTCATTCCTTACGTATGTTCTGCCGTTGCAGTAGTATTGATGTGGGGCTACATATTTAATACGGAATACGGCGTTTTAAACATGCTTTTAAAAAGTATTGACCCCGATTTAGTTTTAAGATGGAACCAAAACGCAACCGACTTCGTCATTCTTGTTATTTTTATAAGCGTATGGGGCGGTATGGGTTATTCTATCGTACTTTTTACCGCTGCGTTAACAAACGTTAACCGTTCTACCATAGAAGCAGCAACTATAGACGGGGCAGGGGCTGTTAAAGTTTTTTGGAACGTAGTATTCCCCGCTATTTCACCCACCAGTTTCTATCTTTTAGTAACCGGTATTATAGGCGCGTTGCAATCGTTCGCCACTTCTAATATTTTAGATAAAGAAGGCGGACCAAGCGGTGCGGGTATAACGATAGTTTTCTATCTTTACAATAAAATTTTCGATGAAATGAATATGGGGCAGGCAAGTGCAAGCGCGTGGATTCTTTCACTGCTTATCTTGGTTATAACTATTTTCAATTTCGTAGGATCGAAGAAGTGGGTGAGTTATGACCAGTAATAATTTAAGTAAGGAAGTCGTTCATTCTGCTGCAAGAAGAAGTAGAAGAAATTCAATAATAGGGAAAATCGCCATTTATTTGGTTTTAACGATTTACGCTTTAGTTATTATTTTCCCATTTTCTATAGTTTTAATAACTTCTATAAAAACGTGGATAGATTCAAGAAATCCTATATTTGAAATTTATCCAGAAGCCGGATATACCTTTGAAGGCTATTTAGCCGTTTTAGAGTACGACGTATACGGTTCTTTAGATATGCCCATTATAATTCAGGGCTTTTTGAACACTTTAATGTACGTTATTCCCCCTACTTTCATGGGGTTATTCGTTTCAACTCTTTCGGCGTATTCTTTTGCTAAGTTAAGATTCCGCGCTAAAAACTTTATGTATGCAGTATTGCTTGCTACTATGATGATTCCCGGAACTATTACTATCGCTCCGCAATATTTGGTTTACGATAGTTTAGGGCTTACGCAATCTTTCCCCGCGTTCCCCTTGATGATACCGGGTATGTTTGGCGCTGCTGCGTGCGTATTCTTTATGCGCCAGTTTATTTCTGGTATCCCAGATAGCGTGGTAGAAGCGGCTAAGATAGACGGCGTTGGGTATTTTGGTATATTTATCAAGATAATAGTGCCTTTATCAGTCCCCGCACTTATAGCGCAAGGTTTGCTTGGTTTTATAGGCGGTTATAACGATTATTTCGGTCCATTAATTTACTTAAAAGACCCTGCTCAATACAATTTGCAGTTAGCGTTGCAATTTTTACAAGGCGTATACAATAACCAAAAGCCAAGTTACGTTATGGCTGCAACGGTTATTGCTCTTTTACCCACTTTAATTATTTACTTTATCGCTCAAGAATTCTTTATTGAAGGTATTGCTGCAAGCGGTATTAAAGGATAGTTCACATTAATAAAAATACTAAAACGGTGTATTTATTCGTTTATATAACTCATTGATAAGGAGAAATTATGAAAAAATCATTAAAACTACTTTCCGTTCTTCTTTCGCTTGGTTTAATCGCTTCAGTTGCTGGCTTAGTTGCTTGCGGTGGAAAGAAAGAACCCGTTGATCTTGGGGAAGTTCCTCATAAATCAGACTTTTTAAGCGAAGTAGAAGATCAAACCTACGCTTATAACAATAATCTCTTCTACGTTAATACTCTTGACTTCGAAGTCGCAGACCCCACCGTTATTTACGTTTCGGAAGGGGATGAAGCAGGTTATTTTTACGCATACGGAACGAGTGACGAAATAGGTTGTCATGGTTTTCAGGCGTGGAGATCTAAAGATTTAAGCCACTGGGAATGCACGGGTGTTGCTTTCCAACCTAATTTCGACGTTGCTTGGGCTCACTCAAACTACTGGGCGCCCGAAATTATTTACGATAACGGATATTATTATCTTTTCTATAATGCGTTTAACGCAAAAGATAACAATCTTCTTTATTTATCGGTTGCATATTCTAAAAATCCCCAAGGTCCTTTCGTTTCACCAGACGGCCGTAAGAATGCCAACGGCGAAATGTTAAGCGCAGGCGCTCCCGTTTTCGATTTCACTATGAATAACCCCGAAATCGCTAAACTCGCTGAAGAAAACCCCGGTCTTGTAAGGGAACAAGCGTTAGACGCAAGCCCCTTTATCGATCCCGTTACCGGCGATAAATATATGTATTTTAGTTACTACAATAATTACGGTGAAGGCTCATTCATTTACGGCGTTAAGATGAAAGACTGGTTTACCCCCGATTATTCAACTTTAACCATAATAACCGTTCCCGGCTATAAAACGATTGAAGGTTGGAGAGCAAGCGCTTTAGATGAAAGACTTAACGAAGGTGGCGTTAACGAAGGTCCTTTTATGGTTTATCATGAAGGCAAATACTATTTAACTTTAAGTATTTTCGGTTACACCAACCCCAACTACCGCGTAATTCAAGCAATAAGCGATAGTCCTTTAGGTTCATTCACTAAACTTGCAGACAACGAAGGTGGAATGGTTGTTTCTACTAATCCCACTTGGAATCATATCGTAAGCGCAGGTCACCACTGCTTCTTCTCTTGCGGTGATGAATATTTTATCGGTTACCACACCTTTAAAAACCGTAACTCAATCGATCAAGGACGTGCTCTTGCAGTAGATAGAGTTTTATGGGGTAAAAATCAATACGGCGTTGACGTAATGCACACCAACGGCCCAACTTGGTCAATTCAAGCCCTTCCCGAATTTATTTCAGGATATAAAAACATTGCGCCCTCTGCACAAATTACAGCAAATAACACTGCTGAAGATAGCGACGTTAAATATTTAAATGACGAATTCGTTAAATATCAAGATACAGACGTCGTAACCGAATACACCGCTAACGAAGGTAGAACAGTCATAACCCTTTCTTGGAATGAATGGAAAACCGTTCGCGGTATTATGATCTTCAACTCTTACGATTATAATAAAACTTTCGTTTCTATTAATAATATCGAATTCGAAGTTAAAGACGCTAACGGAAATTCTGCAAGCGCTCGTATTAAAAATCTTGGATTCGACTGGGATTGGAGTTTATATAGCGGTTCTTATATGAAACCCGGTAACTCTGCTTTAGCGGAATTTAATGAAATGCCCGTTAAGAAAATTACCATTACCATTGATAGCGTTCCCGGTTCTCAACTTGCAATTAGTGATATCGTAGTTTTAGGTAAAGATAGCGATTGCGCAGGTATAAATCAATTTTCTGCATACAGCTACGAAACTCATTCTTACGGCTCTCCTCACGTAGAAAAAGAAGGTGAAGTAATCGGCGATATCGAAGGTACTTCATTAGAAACTTGGTGGGGATACGACGTTAGTCATGACGACGGTACTGAAAACGCTTATATCGAACAAAAAGGTTGTTTCGATCAGTACGCATACTTTAAAGATATTTATTCAACTGAATTTTACGCAGAAGCAGAATTTACCGTTCCCGTAACTAAGTCTTACGCGAACGACGCTTATCCTAAATTCGGTATTGCAATAAGCACGGATGATGGCGTTACAAACACCATATTCTTTTACGTAGACGCAGTAAATTATACAAACCAAGTAGTAGGTTGCGCTCAAAGACTTTTAGACAACTCTGACTGGGACTGGGATACCACCGAACAGTTGGTAAACGTTAGCGGTATTCGCTATACTAACGATAACTACGTTAAACTTGCCGTTTTAAGACTTGGCGAAAAATTTTATATGATGTGTAACGATAAACTCGTTATCGCATACGATCAGTTTTATATCTTTAACGACATTCGTAACGGAGCAGTTGGTTTTCTTTCATTCAACACTCCTATGAAGATAAAAAACTATTTCGCAACTACCGATTCTTCTATTTTAGCAGATAAAACTGCACAGTTTGCTCATAGCACTACTGGCGAAACTTTCGGTAAGGGTGGGGTGTATAAAACAACCACCGGTTGGGATTTAACTAACGACCGTGGCGAAGAACCCACAGCAAAAACAACTACTGGTGGCGATCAATACGCATACTTTAACGGTGTTAACTCTACTACGGTAACCGCTGAAACGGATATAACCGTTATTCAAGATTACGGTGATCCTTATCCTAAATTCGGTATCGTACTTCGCAATTCTGCTTTAACTTTCTTCTTCTATATAGATGGTTCTGCAGGCTATACCACTCAAAGAGTAGGTTACGTTGTTGCAAGAGATAGTTGGGGGTGGGGCGTTCCGGGTTCTAACCAAGAAAAAGACGTTGCTTTAGGTGCTTATACCAACGGTGAAACAGTAAATCTTAAAGTCGTTCGCGACGGTGTAAGTATTAAGTGCTACGTAGACGGCGAACTCATATTCGATCTTTCAAATATCGAAGGTCTTGGCGAAACGGACGTATGCGCTATAGGTATACTTTCTTTCACAACGGGTATAGAAGTTTCAAATTATTCTGCAAGTGACAGTTTACAAGACTAATTGTTTGCAAAAGAAATAAAAATGAAGTATAATAAGGGCGGAATAAAATTTCCGCCCTTTATACAATAAAAAGGGAAGTCTTTATTATAAAACGAAAAATGTTTTGATTAGGAGAAAACAAATATGGCTTATTTTAGAAATGAATACCCACGCCCACAGTTTAAAAGAGATGATTGGTTTACATTAAACGGAGAATGGGAATTTGCGTTTGATGATAACAACGAAGGGTTAAAAAAGGGTTATCATACAGGCAAGAAGTCATTCAATAGCACGATTAACGTGCCTTTTACATATCAGTACGAAGCAAGCGGAATAGGCGATTTAACTACTCACGAAACCGTTTGGTATAAGCGTACTTTTAAAATTGAAAATAATCGCCGTGCGCTTTTGTGCTTTAACGGCGCAGATTATAAAACGGAAGTTTGGGTTAACGGATATAAAGTAATTACCCATACAGGGGCGTTCGCGCCTTTTTATCAAGACGTAACCGATTATATAAAAAAGGGCGAAAACGTCCTTGTGGTTAGATGTGAAGACCCGTTAGATCCAACCATTCCACGCGGTAAACAGAGTTGGACTGGGGAGCGCTTTGGATGTTGGTACATTCCTAACACCGGTATTTGGCAAAGTGTTTGGATGGAGTTTTTTGATTGCGACGCAATAAGTGAACACACGCTCACGCCTGACCCAGATACCTGTTCTTTTTACGGCGAAATAACAACCCTTTACGGTAAGGCGGAAGAATGTGAAATCACGGTAACTTTTAGGGATAAGCAGGTTAAAAAGGTGCGTTTTTCTTTAGATGGAAAACACACCAGATACGCAGTAAAACTTATGGAACTTGATTTTGTGGATGAAAGTTTTCTATGGTCGCCCGAAAGACCTAATTTGTTTTACGCCGATTTTAAACTTTATAAAGACGGAAAGCAAATAGATCTTGCACACACGCGATTCGGTTTAAGAAAAGTTTCCATAGACGCTCAAAGCGGTAAAATTTGTTTAAACAATCGCCCGCTGTATCAAAGGCTTATTTTAGATCAAGGTTACTGGCCCGAAAGTGGGCTTACTCCGCCCAGCGTAGAAGCGATAAGAAAGGATATTGAACTATGCATGGCGATGGGCTTTAACGGGGCAAGAAAACATCAAAAATTTGAAGACCCTTATTTTTATTATTTAGCGGAAGAAATGGGTTATTTAACTTGGTGCGAAATGCCATCTGCTTATAACTTTAATGCAGACGAAGTTTACTATATAACCAAAGAATGGCAAGAAATACTTAAGGTTGGCAGAAATTTCACTTCTAATATTTGCTACGTTCCTTTAAACGAAAGTTGGGGTGTTAGAAAAATCGTTGTAGATAAAGACCAACAAAACTTTGCACGTTCTTTATATTATTTGACAAAAGCTATAGATTCAAGCCGTTTAATAAGCACTAACGACGGTTGGGAAAACGTTGATAAAACTGATATTTTATCAATTCACGATTATGCGTTTTCAGGCAAAAAATTCCCCGAATATTACGTAAAAGAAAATTACGAAAGTATTTATCCGCAGGGCAGAAAACTTACTTGTAGCGATCACGTTTGTAGCGATAAACCGGCGTTATTTACCGAGTTTGGCGGTATTGCGATGCGCAGTGAAGAAAAGAACGGAAACTGGGGGTATAATACCGGGGCAGAAAACGAAGAAGATTTTCTTGCGCGCTACGGCGACCTTATGAAAGGTATTTACGCAACTGAATCCTTCCAAGGTTTTTGCTATACTCAGGTTTCAGACGTTCAGCAGGAAGTAAACGGCTTATTAACCGCAGATAGAAAGGCTAAATTCTCGCTTGAAAAAATTAAAAAACTAACTTTAAACGTCAAGGAGTAGTTTATGTTAGATAAGCATCTTATCGCAAAAACGCGACCTATAGCGAATGAAAAAAACATCCTTTTATGGAAGGATTATCGCGTTACGGTTTTGGGGGATAGGCTTTTTCGTTTAGAAAAGAGCGAAAAGCATATTTTTCGTGATGAAGCCACTCAAACGGTGTGGTTTAGGGACGTTTTGCCCCAAAATTTTACCGTTGTGCAAAAAGATAATCTTTTATCGGTAAAAACTTCGGCGTGTGAACTTATTTTAAGGGAAAAACGTGAAGATTGCCGTATAAAACTGGGCGATAAACTTTTAAAACTAAACAACGATTTTAACCTTAAGGGAACGTATAGAACGCTGGATGAATACGACGGGGATACTTATGTTGGAAAAAGTAAAACCATGCGTAAAAAAGACCAACCGCAAAGCGCAAAAATCAAGTTGGGCTTTGGCGTGTGTTCTTCAAACGGGGTTGCTTTGTTAGATGATTCTTCTTCGCTTACTTTAGGTCAAGATGGATGTATTAAGCCAGAGCGCGCAGTTGGTAGCGACGAATATATCTTTGCTTTTGGTAGCGATTATCAAGGCGCTGTTAACGCGTTGTATCAAATTTCGGGCAACGTACCCTTAGTTCCGCGTTTCGCGCTTGGTAACTGGTGGAGTAGATATTACGTTTATACCGATAAATCTTATCTTAAACTTTTGAACTCTTTTGAAGAAAACGATATACCTTTAACGGTTGCTACCATTGATATGGACTGGCATTATTCTACCGATATGGAAGGGGATTTGCATATTACCGAAAAGGGTAGAAATACTCCCTATTACGGCGGGAACAACGGTTGGACGGGTTACAGCTGGAATAAAAGGCTTTTCCCTGATTACCGCGCATTTTTAAAGGAAATTCAAAAGAAAAATTTAAAAATAACCTTAAACGTTCATCCGGCAGACGGCGTTCGTTGGTGGGAAGATTGCTATAATCAAATGGCGTTAAGTCTTGGTAAAAACCCAGAAGATGGCGAGTGGATTAAATTTGATATAGCTAATCCCGAATTTATCAATTCATATTTTTCATTAATACATAAGCCTTATGAAGAAGAGGGCGTTCGCTTTTGGTGGATAGATTGGCAACAGGGCGTAAAGAGCAAAATGGAAGGCTTAGATCCGCTTTGGTCTTTAAATCACTACCACTATTTAGATAACGGCAAAAATCATTCTTCTTCACTTATTCTTTCGCGCTTTTCAGGCGCAGGGGCGCACCGTTATCCTTTGGGCTTTTCGGGCGATACGGTTATTTCGTGGGATACTTTGGAATATTTGCCCGAATTTACCGCAACCGCTACTAACGTCGGATATTCTTGGTGGAGTCACGATATAGGCGGGCATATGTTTGGCGAAAAGGAAGATGAACTTTACTTGCGCCATATTCAGTACGGCGTATTCAGCCCCATTAACCGCTTGCATTGTTCTAACGCGCAAATATGCACGAAAGAACCTTGGGCTTACGGAAACGGCGCGGGAGAGATAGCGCAAAAATTCTTGCGTTTACGTCATGCTCTTATTCCCTATCTTTATACCGCGTCTTACGAATGTAATACGCAAGGAAAGGCTTTATGTAGACCGTTATATTACGAATACGATCAGCCCGAAGGGTATGCGTATAAGCAAGAATACTTATTCGGTAGCCAGTTGCTCGTTGCTCCGGTAACTCAAAAGAAGGGAAAATGTGGCTTTGCAAAAGTAAAGGCGTTTATACCTGAAGGTAAATGGACGGATATTTTTACAGGGGCGGTTTACGTTGCACCTAAAGGCGGAAAAAAGGTTGTTTTACGCCGTGAAATGGAAAGTATCCCCGTATTTATTAAGCAGGGTGGAATACTTCCCCTTTCTTTAAATAAAGGCAACGGATGCAACAACCCCGAAAAAATGCAGATAAACGTTTATTCCGGTAACGGAAGTTATACCCTTTACGAAGACGGCGTTGAACTTAATAGCGACGGTAAACTATATACCTACTTTACTAACGAAGAAGAAGTTTGCGAGAATATGTTAAAGCAAACGTTAACTATTAAAACGCAGGGTGATTGGTCTGTTATAGGTGGAAAAAGAACGCTAAAAATTTGCTTTAAAGATATTACCGAAGGTGTTATTACTTTTTCCGAAAATGGCGTTAATCGCCCTATAGAGCCACTTTTAACCGATTGTGTCGCGTTGAATTTACAAATAGAAGAAGGCAAAGAGTATAAAATAGAAATACTTTATAAGCCGGAAAGTGAAATTACAAAACTTCTTGCTTACGCCTTAAAAACTTTAATTAAAGCAAGGGGCGAAACGGAAGATAAAAATATTTTCTGGAAAAAATTAAGCAAGGTAAAAACGGTAGAAGAATATCTATCTGTTGTAAACGAATCTAAACTTATTTCTCAAGTTGTGAAACTTTGCTTAAAAGAAACTATACTATAAAAAGTTAAGGCGAAACGCAAATCGTTTCGCCTTTATTTATTAAAATGCTACGAATCCTAATGTATTATGGGTGTTTTATGTATTGTAATGCGCCAAAATAGTATTATAATTGAACTGTAATTATATAAAATATAATTAAATATCACCTTTTTAAGGAGAAAAAGATGAAAAACTTCAACAAAATTACAGTTTTGCTGTTAAGCGTTATCTTATGTGTATTTTCACTTTTTGCTTGCACGGGCGGAACTTCTTACTCTGTAAACGTAGAAAATTGTGAAAACGGCAGGGTAACGGTTAGCGCAAGTAAGGCTTCAGAGGGAAAAACCGTTACCGTAACGGCTACGGCTGATGAAGGTTACGAAGTGGAAAGTATCTTATTAGACGGCGAGCCCTTAGAACTAAACGGCAACAAAGCAACATTTAAAATGCCTGCAAAAGACGTAAGTGTTTCTGCATCCTTTAAAGTTGCGTCTTTAAGCGGACAAGTAAAGGAAGAAGCGCCTTTAATTGCGGTGTTTGAAATTGAAGCCGTTTCGGTTAGAACTCCGGGTAGGGGGCTATGGTCGTTCGCCTTTGAAAAGGACTGTTTAAAATTACAGGTTTGGGTTGAAGACGCGCATAGATTTACCGATAAAGACGGTATTAAGGCGTACTTTGGTACGGTTGGTTACGATAGAGAATTAACCGATAAAAACTTTGCTTTCCACATGCTTGCAAATGGCAATATAACCACCTATAAGGCGATTAACGGCACTTATCAGCAAGAAGATGTGCAAGGAATAACCGCTTTTGTTCAAGAGTGGATAAAGCAGGGCGAAAGTGAAGTTTGCGGATATAAATTTACGGTGAACGTACCTTACGAACTTTTTGGTTTACAAGCAAGTGAAGCAAAAAACTCGATTACGATGCTTCCTTCGCACACTAACGCGAATAGCGAAACTATTGCACCCAAAGAAAGTGTTTTAGAAGGCGAATATAAAATAGAAAAACCAAATACCTATCCCGTGCTTATCGACGACGATAGTTATCAAAACAACCCCTTGGCAAACAGAACGGCGCAGTTGGGCGCGATTGCATCAATGAATGCAGGCACTTATTGGGATTTAGAAAAAGATTATTTCCCCGAAGAAACTAATTACGAAAGCAGAAGCGTTATTTTAAACGGTCACGATAACGCCGATAATAATCTTTTCTTCTTTAATACTTACGGTGCAAAGCAAATGTATGCAGAAGCGACTTTTACCGTTAAAAAAGTATACAGTAACGAAAAGTATGGCAAGTTTGGCTTAATGCTTTTCGACGGCGCTTCTAAAAAAGGCGTACTATATTATGCGGATGCGTATATAGGTGAAGACGTAGCGGACGTCAATAATATCAAAGGAACAGAACTTGGTTATAATCAAGGTAGCAACGGTTGGGGCGCTTGGAATACTATTGCAGACAGCCAAGGTTCTTTCAACTTGGCCACCAAGAGTATAACTTTAAAGATGACTTACGTGGACGGAAAATTATATTTTTACTGTGGCGATCGCTTTATTATGGCAAGAAATTATACCGCGTCAAGTCAAGCCGTTATAGGTATAAAATCATTCGGTTACGGCATAGAAGTTACAAACTATTATGCTACTAGCGATATTAACGATCAAAAACTTAAAGATCACGTTCCCGCTACTACCGCAAGGGAAATAAACCTTTTATTTACGGGCGACGGATATATGGCTGGTTGGTCTGCATACAGAAATCTTAACGTAGAAGGCGGTAAGGCAAACGAAAGTATTGCAAGTTCAACCGTTACTTCGATTACCGAAAAAGCACAGGGATATAAAGAAAACTATACGCCTGCAAATATAGTAATTAGCGCAGGCTCTACCGATATTTATTCGGGGGCAACCGTTCAAACGGTTTACAGTAGAATTCAAACGATGGTTCAAACTTACCACGAAGTATATCCCCAAGCGCAAATTTATTTAGTTTCGGTTATCGCTTCTCCTTTACATAGGGCTAAGCAAGCTCAAATAGCAGAACTTAACTCTTTAATTAGCAACTACTTAAAAACCTTAGATTACGCACACTATATAGACGTTCAGTCCGCTTTTGAAAAAGACGGCGTTATTAGATCTAACTTATTTGCAACTAACGGAAGTTCTTTAAATAGCGAGTTCGGTTATCCTATTTGGGGTAAGGTTATAGGCGACGCGCTTGGCATTACTCGTGCGAACGGTAACGATATGGGCGATAACGCCGAAGGTTATGCTTACAGTTCGGGTTGGGTTTTTGAAAGCGACGGAGATTTAGCTGTAAACCAAGGTTCTGGCGAACAGGTAATTTGGTATAAGCATACACAGTACAGCGCGGATATCTATTTTGAAGCGTACATACGCGCAAACCAAAATACGGGCGAAGATGCTTATCCTAAAGCAGGTCTTGCTTTAAGAAACGATTTCTTTACCATATTTGCTTATGCGGATTTTGCAGACGTTAAGAACGGCAATACCTTTATGAATATCGTATACCGTCCTAATTCTACCGATGGCGCTATGGCAACTGCTAATTGGCTGTGGAATAATCAGGGTAGCGGTAGTTACGGTAGTTCAATGGCAGAAGGGTTTGTGAAAATAGCAATTGCAAAATTAGATGGCATGGTTTATATGCTTTGTAACGATCAAATAGTTGCAACCTACGCAGTTCCGGGCGTTAGCACAAGCGATCAGTTCGTTGTTGGGGCGTTAAACTTTAATAGAAAAATGGAAATTAAGGATGCTTACGGTATGACGGATAGAAACCTTATAGCGCAAAAATTAGGTGTGGAAATTGTTCCCAGCGTGAGTTTAGAAGATGCAAGCGCTTTAGGCGGTTACGGAAGTAAACACGAAACTTCTAATCTTACTTACACGGTTAGCAAATATTCAAAAGAGATAAAGGTGGGCGCATCAGTAGAATATGCAAGAATTTACGTTGAAAAAACGGGGGCGTTCATCATTAGCCTTAACGGCGAAGAAATAAAAGCCGTACCGGTAATATTAAGTGATAACGTATACGTTTACGATATTAAAGGTGCGGTTAAGCAAGGTGCAAACACTATTGAAATTATAACTGCAGACGAATATACTCAAATAAAAGCAAAGGTCGTTATTTCGGACGGCAGTAAGGAAGAAATCGTTAAAACGGATGAAAGTTGGGCTCTTCAAACTTCAAGCTATACTTTATCAAGCAAACCCACCTATTATTTCTTGGGTTCTTCAGTTACCTACGGCTCTGCAAATAACGGTAAATCTTTCGTAGAAGAAGTTCAAAAAACTTTGGGTTATAACGTGGTAAAAGAAGCGGTAAGCGGAACTACTTTGGTAGATAACGGCTCTTCTTCATACGTAAGCCGTTTAAAAACTTTACCCACTCAAAGTGCCGTTAATCGTCTTATAGTTCAACTTTCTACTAACGACGTAAGTCAAAATTTAAACTTTGGAACGCTTTCAAGCAGTTACGAACTTAGCGCCTTTAACACTTCAACCGTGATAGGTGCAATAGAATATATTATCGCGTATGCAAAGCAAACTTGGGGATGCGAAGTAATTTTCTATACCAACCCCAACTATAGTAATAATAACTATAATGCGCTTATTAACGAATTATATAAAGTGCAGGCAAAATGGGGTATCGGTATACTTGATTTCTATAATTACGTAGATATGCCCAGATTAGACGTGTTAACCTTAAATTCTTATATGAGCGATCCCATTCACCCCAACGCAACGGGTTATGCGTGGATGGGCAAAATATTTAGTAGTTATATTCAAGGCGAACTTGAAAAAGATATTGCAAGAGCGGTTATTGCTTAAATTTTTATAAAAAATAAAACATTAAAAACGTCGCTAGAAATAACGACGTTTTTTTGCATGTTTGAACTGGTGATAAACAATAGCCCTGCATATAAAAAGGCTGTTTGTTATTTTTTATGCTTGACTTTGTTTTTTTATTGTGATAATATTTTGTTTATTAAAGAACTTATAGGAGAATAAAATGTGTAAGGTTATAAAAAGAACTTTAAAGGTCATGTTTGCTTTTACAGCCGTTTGCCTTTTGTTGCTTAGCGTTGCAAGCTGTTCTTTTGTTGAAAATAAATACATAGAAAAAAACTATAGTATCGACGTCGATTTTAATGATATTTTAATAGAAGCAAGTATTTCAAACGTAAGTCTTGAATTGTCGGAAGACCAGTGGTGCAGAGTTATTTGTAGCGAAAATGCCGATTTTAAATATTCCGTTACTGTATCTGAAAACAAATTAAAAATATTAGAAATAGATAATCGCAGTTGGATAAAAAAACTTTTTACTAAGCAGAATAGATTTATAACGGTGTATTTGCCTAAAAGTGAATATTCTTCACTTGAAATAAACGCAGACGTGGGAAATATAAAGTTACCAAGTGATTTTGCTTTTAACGATATAGACGTATCCCTTTCCGTTGGCAATTTGGTTTGCAATTCATCTGCAGCAGAAAGAGTTCAAATAGATTCAAGTACTGGTAACGTAATATTTGAAAACGCTACTTTTAAGCATTTAACAATTTCTCTTTCGACGGGAAACGTAAGCTTAAACGACGTAAATTGCGCAGGGGATTTGTCTATAGATATTTCGACTGGCAGAACTCAATTAAATAACGTAAATTGCAATAATTTGTATTCTACAGGCTCTACCGGTAAAATCAATATGAAGCAAGTTATTGCCCAAAATAAAATAAACGTTGAAAGAAGCACCGGCGATATTTCTTTTGAGCGTTGCGACGCCGGAGAACTATTCGTGCAAACTTCAACTGGTGATATCGAAGGTTCGCTAAATTCGCCAAAAGTGTTTGTTTATAGCACAAGCACGGGTAAAGTAAGCCTTCCTAAAACGACTACGGGTGGCAAGTGTGAATTAAATACCAGCACGGGCGATATTGCAATTACCATAAACGAATAATTATAGAAAAAAATAAAATGGATAACGAAAAATCGTTATCCATTTTTTATTTCGTTAAGTTTTCTGCAAAAGATATAATATCTTTTATAAGGTCGTTTGAATATTCTTCTATTTTTATTCTAAACCCCTGCGACGTGGTAAAAACCTTTCTAAATTCAAAGGGGTAGAAGGCAATTTGTGATTTTTCGGCGCATTGTTTATCGGTAATATTATCCCCTAAAAACAAACTTTGCTCTCTTTGTGCGCTGAAATCGTTTATTGCGCGTTCTAAAAGAAGATTTCCGGGCTTTCGGCAAGAACACTTTACTTTGTATTCTCCAACCCCGTCCTTTTCATTGTGGGGGCAAAAATAAAAAGCGTCAATTTTAGCGCCGTAAGGTGCTAAAAGTTGGTTGATATATTCGTTAACGGTATTTACGTCGTCAACGGTGTAAAGCCCCATTCCTATTCCGCCTTGGTTGGTTATAACTACTATTTTATAGCCAAGCGCGCAGAACTTCGCTAGTAAATTTTGCACGCCGGGAATAAGTTTGATGTGTTCTTTTTTATAATTGTAACCTGTGTTGAATTCGTTTATCGTGCCGTCACGGTCTATAAAAAGGCATTTATTCATAGAAATTTTAATCCTTTTTATCATCCGTTTCGTTGTCGGTTTCGCTATTTAACGTATCTTTTGCGGGTGCAACTTCATTTAATCCTTCGCTTACTTCTTTGGTTTCAGTTTCTTCGGCTTGGGTGTTGTTTTCCGCATACGTATTGTGATTTTCGTTACCATTTGCATTTGTTAATTCGTCAAAAGTGATTTGATGCGTGCAATCGTCTTCCATCTTTTCACTCTTTTCAGAAAGTTCAATATGCTCTTCGGTAATCTTAACTGAACTCTTCGATTCGATAACCGCCGTAAATTCAACAACTGCTTCAGCGTTTTCAATAGCGATGTCTATATCTTCAACGATTTCTTCAGTTTCAGGTTCTAAGGTCGCTTCAACAACAGATAGGGGTTCTGCCGTGTTGATATCGGCGTCTTCCGTTTTAAAGGTAGGCGGAACGGGCGAATAAGGTTCAAGTTCATCTTCTTCTTCGATTTCAGGTTCTTTAATCTTTTTAGCACCGTGGCCGTGTATGTCTTCAGTAATAACTTTTTTGGTAAACTTGGTAACCTGTTGAATGATAATAAGTATTAAACCGAATATTATAAAGGAATAATAACTTAAAATACGCCAAGATAGCATACCCCAGAACAGTAACCCGCCGGAAAGGTAGTTAGAGAATATAGAACGGAAAGAAAGTTCCGCTCCGCCTGATCCACCTGGGGTGGGAAGTAGTGTAACGGTGGCGTAACAAATTACGCAGTAGGTAAACATTTCACCCCAAGCGATACTGTGATTACCGCTCATTCTTATGGTAAAATAGGGTATAGAGTATAACGCTAAATAATAAACGACTGAAGATAAAAAGCCTATTAAAATATTAAGTTTAGATTTTTTAAGGAAGTAGTTTATGCAATCTGCATATTCAATAAAACTTCCGGTCATTTTATTATAGAAAGCTTTTTCGTCTTTAATAAGGCGAAGTTTTTTGCCTGCTTTTGCTATCCAACGCGCAACAGCGGAACTAAAATTCGGGCGAAGCGCGAAAGAAATAATTGCAACAGGCATTAATAGGTTTACAATCAAACCGACTAAGCATACTACTTGAATAAAATTGCTAACTTCACCAAATCCACATATGCAAATTGATGTTAAAGAAACTAAAACGTATGCGATTTTGCTTAGTGAATAAGAAACGAGCGGTACGCCGGACGCTATGCCGATAGGTATGCCTTGTTTTCTTAAATAGTAAATTTCAAAGGGTTGACCACCAGCACCAAGCGGGGTTATATTGTCGTAATATTTGCAAATGATGGCAGAAGATAAACTGGTTAATGGCATGTTTTTCTTCAAGGTGTTTTTCAAGAAGAAAAATCTCTTTGATGCTTCTGAAAAAATAGCAACGATTACTAATGCTATTGCTCCTAAGCCCCACATCCAGTTTTCCATAAACGTTCCCCACACCTTAGAGATGTTTATGGGGTGTTCGTCGCCTATGAATTCAATAACTGCGGTTAATGTTATTGCAAGTAGGTTTACGGCAACGAATAATAACGCCATAAGCCATTTTTTGCTAACAGATTTTGTTTTTAAAGCGGCATCTTCTTTAACGGGCGCAATTTTCTGAAGTTCTTCTTCGTTTTTTTGACCTTCTGAAGATATATTTATTGGTTTATGCTCTAAAACGGGAACGTCCACTTGCTCTTCTTCGATAAGTTTTTCTTTTAATATAGACTTTTCTTCCAAAATTGCACCTCCTTGCTAATAAATTAACTTTTATTTCGACTTTTATTCCTATTTGATTAAATAGTATAGCGGAATTTATTAAAGCGCTTCTACTTTAACTACGATTTTTGCAGTAATTCCCGCCATTAATTTAATTTCTACGTTATAGTGACCAAGACTTTTTATAGGGTCGCTAAGTAAAATCATTCTTTTTTCAACGGGGTAGCCCTGTTGGTTTAAAGAATTTGCTATTTCTTGCGCGGTAACGCTACCGAAAATACGGCCTTTTTCACCGGCTTTTACTTTGCAAACGATAACGTTTTTGTTAAGTTTTTGCGCAAGTTCTCTTAATCTTTTTTCTTCTTCTTTGCGGTGGAATTCCTGCGCCTCATTCTTAATCTTTAGACTGTTGATTTCAACCGCGGTAGCTTCCTTTGCAAGCCCCTTTTTTATTAGCATATTACGTGCGTATCCGTCGCTTACTTCGTGGATTTCGCCCTTTTTGCCAGTTCCTTTAACGTCTTGTAAAAGTATTACTTTCATATTTTTAATTCCTTTAAGGTTGTTTTTTTTAAGTTGCCGTTTTTTATTTATTAGTGAAAACTTTAAGACTACGCTTTAATTTGTTTTTTTAATAAATCGGCATACACCCGCATTATATAGAGTATATATTATTTTATATTATGCGCGCGCAAAAGTCAATTATTTTAGATAAAAAAATAATAAAGAAAATAAAAACAAATATACCTTGATAATTTGCTTTATTTGTTGTCGCTTGCGGTTTTGTTTTTTAGATGATGAATAATATTTTGTTGCGTGGTGCATAATTTATATGCGGTAACCCCGCTAAAGGAGATTTTTTATGGATTGTTGTTCTCACAAAATCGATTGTAACGTAGAAAGTTGCTGTTATAACGAACAGGGTTTTAAATGCAGTAAAGAATGCATCAGTGTTTGTAATTGTGAAGGCGGTACTTGTTGCGCAAGCTATAAGCAAAGATCTAATTGCAGATAGGATTAAAAAAAGAGCAGTTACCATTATAAAGTAATTGCTCTTTTGTTTTACTATAAATTAAGTTAATCGCGCTATACGGGCACTTTTTGCGTTATTATTATTCTTGAACCCCGTCGTTTAAGTATAAAATACCAAGACAGTTTTCGCCACAATGGCTAGTTATAGTTCCACCTGCGTTCGTAACCATAATATTTTTAAAACCGTGCTCAATAAGAATTTGTTTAACGCTTTCAATCTGTTCTGGGGTTGCGGTCGTGCTGGTTATAAACACTTCGCTTGTATCTGGCGTGTTAAAAGTATTTAAAGTATCGTTAACGTAACTTACAATACATCTATCCATATTTCCGCGATATTTATTAGCGGGGCCCATTTTACCGTCCTTTACTAAAATTTGAACGCGAAGTTTTAAAAGGTTTGCGCCAAAAAGTGAAAGAGCAGAACATCTTCCGCCTTTGTGAAGGTAATCAAGTCTTGCTAAAATAAAACTTACCTGTAAGCTGGGAATACGAGCTTCACATTTTTCTACTATTTCTTTTGGTTCAAGTCCTTGCGCAGTTAGTTTAGATGCATAAATTGCAAGAAGGGCAATACCGGTTGAAAGAGTGCGAGTATCTATTACGAAAACGTTATCGTAATCTTGCGCGCAGGTTTTTGCATTATGGCAAGCAACAGAAATTTCAGAAGAAAGTGAAAAGTGTATTACAGCGTCGTAATCTTTTAAAAGATTATCGAAGTGTTCTTTAAACTGAAACTGATTAACTGCGCTGGTTTTGGGAAGAACGCCCGTTTTGTTAACGTATTCTATAATTTCAGGAACGGGAACTTCTCCGTCTAATTTTGCTTCGTCGCCTAAAAGAATGGTAAAAGGCGTGGTATGTATATCGTATTTTTCAAGTAGTTCACGCGGTAAATCAATGGTGCTTTCTGCTGAAAGTGCTATTCTCATTTTGATTTCTCCTTAAAATTAATGTTTAGTGCTTTAACTTGTTTAGCAAATCAAAGATGTTTCTACTGTGTATACTTATTATATAATAAATGGACAAAAAATGCAAACGATTAACGTAAATATTTGTCTACACATAAAAAATAGGCAGTAGAGTTGTTAAAAAAGCACTCTACTATAAGTAGAATTGCAATTAATCGCGTTATACGCTTGCTTTTTTGTTTGTTAAGTGATAAAATAACTGATATGGAACTAAAGCAAATCGTGGCAAAAAATCTTGTGAGCCTTAGAAAAAACGCAGGGCTTACTCAGATGGAACTTGCAGAAAAACTTAATTATTCAGATAAAGCCGTTTCTAAATGGGAAAGAGGAGAATCTTTACCAGACGTTGAAACTTTAAAAAAGATTGCCGATTTATATCACGTTTCAGTAGACGCTTTGCTTAAAGAGCATAAAGACGTGACTAAAAAAATACAAAAAATTTCTTTAACCGGCGGGCAAAAATTACTTATTTCTTTAATTTCGGTAGTTCTTGTTTGGGCTGTTGCAACGGCAGTTTATTCGATTCTTTGTTGGGCAGACGTAAAAACCTTGTATGCTTCGTATACCTTTATAATCGCTCTTCCCATAACTTTTATCGTGGTTATAGTATTCAATTCTTTATGGGGCAACATTTGGATAAACTTTTTGGCTATTTCCGCTTTACTGTGGACGATTGCTTTGTGTATCTATCTTCCCATAAATCTATCTTATAAAGGTCTTTGTTTTATAGTGCCAATTCCTTTGCAGGTGGCTTTAGTGTTTTTCTACGGCCTTAAGGCGCTTAACGAAAAAATTCTTAAAAAACACAATGCAGAAGTAAATGAATAATAGATAAAAGTGGCGGTTAATCGTGTTATAGCCCCACTTTTTTGTTTTTTGCGGTTATTTTTACTTATTTTTTAATAATCAAACGCTTATTTTGAGATAACCTTTTTTTAAAATACGTCCATTAAAAAAGGGCTATTTAAAATTTCATCCGAAAATTCACTCCATTTGTCCTTTGCAATCGCAACGGTGTGGTGATTGTCAAAATACAGAATTAGCGCTGGCGATATGCCGTTGTATTTAGATACTGTTTCGAAGTATACAAGGTGACCTTCTTTTATAAGTTTTTTAGTTTTTGAATAATAATCGAACTTCATATATTAATATTATTAACAATACTTTTACATTTATGTAAAAAAACTAATATAAAATGCGTGGTTTTTCCTTTGACATTATCATTATTTGATGATATAATAGTATTGTAGTGGCGAGCGCCCTTTTTTTTACAAAAAAACAGGGATATTATGCAAATGCATAATAATTGCCTAATAAAGAAGGATGTACTATGGGAAAAGAAATTAAGAGATTTGACTTCAAGCGTTTACCAAAAAACCCTAACTGCTTTTGGCGTTTTTTACTTAAAGTAATAAGTAAAATCGGCTTAAAGCTTAGAAAATTTACTTTAAGAAAACATAATATGGAAGGGCTTAAAGCACCGTATATTTTACTTTCTAACCATGCGTCTATCGTGGATCTTATGGTTGCTCAGGTTGCGGTATTGCCCGAAAGACTTAATAACGTTGCTACGATTGAAGCATTTCACGATTACACCGAATGGCTTTTTAGAAATTTAGGCGTTGTTTGTAAACGTAAATTTACTAAAGATTTGCAACTTATAAAAAATATAAGGCATTGTCTTTTTGAATACGGCAACGTATTTTGCATTTATCCCGAAGCGCGTTATTCATTAGACGGTTGCACTTCCTATTTACCGGATTCTTTAGGAAAAATGTTAAAAATGTTTAAAGTGCCGGTAGTCGTTTTAAATATGAAAGGTAATTATTTGGCTCATCCGCAATGGGGTAAAATAGGAAATTCTAATCCTGTTGAAGCGGATATGACTCAAGTTTTAACCAAAGAAGATTTGGAAGTTTTATCCGTTGAAGAGATCAACGCAAAAATACGTAAAGCTTTTGAATACGACGATTACGCTTGGCAACGCGATAATAAAATCGCGCTTAATAATCCTAAAAGAGCAGAAGGACTTAACGGATTATTGTATCAATGCCCAAACTGTAAAAGCGAACACCAAATGAACTCTAAAGGGAGTGAACTTTGGTGCGAAAATTGCAAAAAGCGTTGGAATATGAACGAATACGGCGAACTAAAAGCGCAAGAAGGTGAAACGGAATTTTCTCATATTCCCGACTGGTTTAAATGGCAAAGGCAAAACGTTCGTGAAGAAGTTCGCAACGGAACCTATCACGTGGAAGATGACGTTAGAATAGATACTATGCCTAATGCACGCGGGTTCATCAAGCAAGGCAACGGGCACTTCGTTCACACAACAAGCGGAATGACGATTACGGGCACCGCTTACGGCAAGCCCTTTACTTTGGTTAAAACTCCTTTAGAACAAGAAAGCGTTCATATTGAATATCACTATAAATATGGCGGTGACGTTTTTGACGTTGCAACCATAAATGAAAACTACTGGATTTATCCTTTAACCAAGCGTGATATTTTAACTAAAGTTTCGCTTGCGACCGAAGAAATTTACTTTATGCATAAAGAAAATCTACATAAAACGAAAGCGTAACGCAAATGGGGTAATAGGCGATAATCGACTTATATCCCCATTTTTTTAAATATTCCTGTTTTATTTGATTAAATAGATAAAAGAAAGTAAAATTTATCATGGCGACGTTATACGCTTGATATTATTTTAAAAAAGTGATAAAATAAAAATAGAAGAAGGTTTTCGGCAAACACTTCTTAATAAAAAAACCGAGGTAAAAAAATGAATAATTCAAAAGCAAAGAAGTTTGCTAAAATTGCAGTAATTGCATCACTTTACGCCGTTTGCACGTTGGTATTCGCACCTATTTCATACGGGCCTTTTCAATTCCGTATTTCAGAATGCCTTTGTGTTTTGGCTTTTTTTTATGCAGAGGGTATAGTAGGTCTTACGATAGGATGCTTTATCGCTAATTTATTTGGCAATGGGCCGTTAGATATTATTTTTGGCACGCTTGCAACTTTAATTGCGTCTACTTTATCTTTTGTAACGGCAAAATTTATAAGAAACAAAATGGTTAAGTTTATAGCTTGTTCTTTATATCCGATACTCGTGAATGCAATAATAGTTCCGTTTACTTTCTTGGCGTTAACCGAACTTAAGTCAGCGTATTTAATTTCTGCATTTCAGGTGTTTTTTGGTCAAGCGGTGGTAATTTTAACGCTTGGGGCAATAGTGTATTTTGCTATAGAAAAAATGATAGCGCGCGGAAATACACTTTTTAAAAACTCCCCGTAATCGTTTGACTTTTTTATAACTATTTCGTATAATAAGTGGCGGTAATAAGGCTTAACGCCACTATTTAAGGAGAAATGGCTGAGTGGTCGAAGGCGCACGATTGGAAATCGTGTGTACGCCATAAGCGTACCATGGGTTCAAATCCCATTTTCTCCGCCAAATGAGGATCTGTTGAACCCCAAGGGGTTGTATGGATTCTCTTTTTTTATACAAGATATTGTGGTTTGATGAAAAATCACAATTTTTCAAATAATTAAAAAATCTAGTTTTTGTATTTGTTTAAATTGCTAAAATTACACTTAGATTAATATGAAAAAATTGTTGCAAAAAAGTAAACCAAGAAGTAACGATGTAAGCGACTCTGCCTGAAGCAATCGTTGAAGAGCTTGCTGTTACGGAGGATAAATCGAAAGTTGTGTCAAGGTTAATCGTTACATGGTTACACAACTTAACGCAAGGTTTGGAGATGGTGCAATTATCAATATCGATAAAGCACAAAATATATTAAAATTAAGTTCGAAGTTGGTGAAAAAATGTTTATCTTCGACGCCTTGAAAAAGACTTCTTAAAAATTAATTAACAAGGATAAATGAGAGAAATTTCTCGCCTTTAAATTCATTTAAAAATTTTTTAAAATTAGCACTCTATTCTTGACAGTGCTAACTGTTTATGGTAAAATATAGATACTAACGCATAGGCAGGTTGCTCTCTCGCAAGGTCTGCTATGCAGATGGACATCTTTTGATGTATTTCAAATGGGGTATGATAGCCTTTAAATGCTTCGTTCCCTATATCCCGATAAACTTCAATAACGCTAAAGCGAGAGGTTTATCTGGTAGACTTTTGGTATTATAGTTCAAGCCTTAGCATTGACAACTAAATTGTTATTAGAGTGAATTAAGCGAGAGGCTCCGTTTTGGAGACTACTAATAACGAGGAGGTGAAAAAATGTCAACTGCTAACAAAACAACTGAAGGCAACGTAGTTGTTGTCATCATTGCTGCTGATAATTTAACTGTTAACGGCAATGTTATTATCGGCAATGGAAACACCATTGTTGAAAATGGCTCTCAACTAAACAAAACTGTTGAGAAAAAAAGTGCGTTAGGTGAACTATTTAACAAAGTAGGCAAAATCATAGTAAACATTGTTAGCAAAATAAAAACTATGTTCTTGCCGAGAGTGTAATACCAAAATGCATTCTAAAAATTATTGGCGTGAGGTAGCCGTTGACTTATAAATTATGTAGATTATATGGACTAAAATCCAAAAAAACTTTACGTGAATGGCTCGAAATCGATGATTCGAGCTTTTTTCATAGCAAAAATATTGCAAAAAATTATCACCCATACATTGATAATAAAGCAAATAAAAAGCGTTTAATTGAGGTATCCTCCAAAAAGTTAAAATTTGTTCAAACGAAAATTTTAGGGATGTTAAAGAAACTTGATTATCCTGAATATTTGTTTTCAGGTATAAAAGGCGTTTCGTTTATTGATAACGCTAAGCAACATTCGGGTAAATATTACACATTTAAAATTGATATATCAAAGTTCTTCCCCAATACAAGCAGAAACAAGGTTTATAACTTTTTTAAGAAAGACCTTAATACATCGTCAGATGTAGCGACAATACTTACTGATTGCACAACAGTAGATTTACGCAATTACAGTTCCGATAAGCATTATAACGAAATTGTTAATTTTTTGGAAGAATATAAAATTAAGCAAATCGCACACTTATCAACAGGTGCGCCAACTAGTATGTTATTGTCTTTTTTAGCGAATCGACCAATGTTTGAAGAGTTAAATTCTTTTTGTGAACAAAGAGGCTATATCTTTACTGTATATGCTGATGACGTAACGATGTCTTCCATTAACCCTATTTCTTATAGCGATAGGAACGCTATATTAAGGATAGTAGAAAAATATGGGCATTTCGTTTCAAAAAGAAAAGTTAAATATTACAACACTAATCAAAGCAAAAAAATTACAGGCGTTGTTATAAATAAAAATGGAGAAATTTGCACCCCTAATAAATTGCTAAACAAAACGCATAGCAAAATATTAAAATATAAAAGCAAAAACATTGAAGAACACGAAATAAACTCGTTAAAAGGTTGCATCAATGTAGCTTATCAGATAGACAAAAGATATCCTCACTTAAGAAAAGTTTTAAATAAAAATTCAAACTATTCAAAGGAGAAAAATGGATAATTATAAAGTTACCGTAGGATTGGACCCTACCAACGATTATGAAAAGGCAAAGCAAGATTTCTTAAAAGCTTTAAACTCTATTGGCAAATTAACACCACAGGAAAGGCAGAGATTATTAGAAGAATTTTATGGCGCAGCAAAAGTAAAGTTTATTTTTGATTTCTTTAACAATTACTTCAATAAATGATTTTTTTAAATGTTCTATAATACAAAGCATATAAAGAAAAGTGCTACATTGCACACTTTTCCTTAAGCAAATGATAATACACATCAATATGACATAATATCCAAAAATCAAAGGAGACTTAAATGATAGAACTTTCTGGCATAGTTGCGACAGATGAAATTAATCGTTATAATCACAAAATAGAATTTAAGGCGTTTTACAACAACTACGTAAAACAATGGAATGAGTATATTCCTTCTTTTGCGAACCATGACCACACAAAACCAATAGGATGTACCCGCTTAGAGGGATTCTGTATAAAACCAGGAACAGTATACATGATGAATTCATTTATTATTGGTGAAAGTGATGAGGAAGAGAAAAAAATTAATAATTATTGTCTTCCATCCTTTTACCATAAACAAATTGAAGAACACAATGATTTATTTAAACTTCTTAAAGAGAAACTTGGAAAACATTTAACCGATAAACATAAAATCATATATAATGGAGGAGCATACATTTATGATAAAGATATTGTAAAAAGGATGTTTCCAAAATTGTATTTGGAAACTAATGATGGACTTATCGAATTAAATAAACTTAAGCCTATTGCGCCTGGAATATATAAAATTGATGATTTTATAATTTGTGCACATCAATATTTTAGAAGAGGCTTGTCTAGATTAAACACGTTGAATGAGCCCTTTTTAGAAAAATTACAATCATTAAATAGTAGCAAGTCTAAAATACAAATTGCTTTAGATTTTGATTTTGTTGGATTGGCAAATTCCTATGTAAGAACATTTGAATATCAATATTGGTGGGGACCATACTTTTCTGATGATTTAACTAAGATACCACGCGGAGTATCAATTTATAAAAATGAACATTATAATTCTTTACTATCTCCGTTTAAACAAACGGAGTTTAGATGGTACGAACAAGATGATAAACATACTTTTGAATGTGAAGAATTAATAGAAACGCCTAACGTAAAAGAAGGTGATGAAGAATTATATGGTTGTAGATTTGTTCATAGCATGGTTGATGAAAAAACAAATATGCCAATTCATTTAGATGGAGCAATCCGAGCCTATACCCTAGAAAAAATGTGTGAACGGCTAGAAACAACACTTGATAAAACAGCACGCGATACTATATATACAAAAATTTGGAGAATAGACAACTTACTCTCGGTTAAAAAATGGAAAGAATTAATAACACATTATTATAGAGATAACATGCTCATTGGGGAATATTTTGGAGGCAAAGACTCAATATTAAAAACTCCATCTAGTGAAGATAAGGAAGTTAAAAAGAAAGAAAAGAACTTACGAACTTATATTCCTTTTAAATTTCCTCAAGAAGAATTTTTGTCTTTCGGAATATCTTTTCAAGAAAAACAACTACCTAAAAAACATAGCGATATACAAATAATTCCATTGCAAAGTATTATTATTAATAATGATGAACACCCAACAGTTGATTACATGTCTATACCTTTATTAAAACTACTGAAGAAAGAAAGAATAAGTTTAGATATTCGACATGTTGCTTATATCTCTTGTGATGACAATGTTCATAATTTTCCACATTTTCTTTGCAAAAACGTTAAATTCGCTCAAAAAGTTTTTGAAAAATTTAAGCATTTTATTTCTTCTTGGAATAATGAATTCAATGAAATGATTTCATTTACAATAGAATATCCTGATACAAATAAAAATATTTGTATTTCATTCATGGGAAAGAAATCAAGTTTTATACAGT
Organism: Christensenellaceae bacterium; assembly: GCA_045596285.1. Lineage (GTDB taxonomy): Bacteria > Bacillota > Clostridia > Christensenellales > Borkfalkiaceae > HGM11416. The sequence goes on from JAZOCA010000107.1 coordinate 53,073, forward strand.
ACTTTAATTCAAAAAACTTTGAACCGTTGCCTTCAAAACAAGAAAATCTTTATGAGTGGAGCAACAATCTATATAATTTTATTACAACTTCTTATAAGAAAGATAGCGACATTGATCCTATTGAAATATTTAGAAATGGTGATTTGATTTATTATAGAAGGATGATTGATAACAAAAGGATAGGCACATACAAAACTGATTCAAAAGGTGTTTCCGTAGAAATTTTACTAACTAAGGAAGAAATGGAAATCGTTAAATCAGAAAATATAGGTTTTGCATCAGTCAATTGGTATAAGGAAATAAAATGTAATAAATGTGATTCAAATTATTTGGATTGTAATTGTGTATTATACGATGATAAAGATGTTAGCTACACAATTACAAACCTTAAAATATTGGGTTGCGTATGGTATCCATTAGACAAAAAAAGAGAATAGCAAGCTAAAACTCAATTAAGAGTTCAATGAGTGACGCACATACTCCGCCAAGTGAGAATCTGGTGAACCTCAAGGTGGTTGTGCAGATTCTTTTTTATACAATATATTGTGATTTGATGAAAAATCGCAATTCTTCAAATAATTAAGAAATCTAGTTTTTGTATTTGCTAAATTAGTAAAATTACATTTATATTAATTGTGTTTGTAGGTTTAGCATAATTAAGATAACCAATGTTAACATTGAAAGTTTCGCTAAAAAATGAAAAGGCCTGATGATCTTCTTCATCAGGTCTTTTTCTATTCTCAATGTAGTTGTAATAAATTTCTATTTTATCATCAAATAGAATTATTTTTTTTATTAAAGTTTTAATGAGTAAT
>JAZOCA010000108.1:0-6237 GCA_045596285.1 Christensenellaceae bacterium
TTACAGACGCCATTTCGCGCGGTGCTTTGCGCGGCGCAAGAGGTAACTCGGGTGTAATTTTATCACAAGTTTTTCGTGGTATTTGCTCCGTTCTTAAAGAAAAAGAAGAAGTGGATACAAAGCTTTTTGCTAAAGCTTTAAAAAAGGCTACAGAAATTGCATACGCAGCTGTAAGTAAGCCCAAAGAAGGTACAATGCTTACCGTTTCGCGAATGATTTCAGAATGTGCGCAAACAGCTCAACGTCATCGTGATTTTGAAGTATTCTTCAAAGAAATTATCGCACGTGGCGAAGAAGCCCTTGCTATGACGCCTGAATTATTACCTGTACTTAAAAAAGCTGGAGTTGTTGACTCTGGCGGTATGGGCTTGCTTACCGTATACAAGGGAATGTACAAAGGATTAATTGGCGAAACGATTGAAAATGGCGCAAACGAAGAAGATGATGCGCCCGTAAAAGCTGAAGAAATCCCACAGACAAATGAAATCGACATTCTAAATTTAGGTGAAATTGAATTTGGATATTGCACAGAGTTCTTTATTATTAATCTTAAACGCAGAACAACGCTTGCAGATATAGATAGGCTTCGCGAATATCTAATGGGCATTGGTGATAGTGTTTTAGTAATTGGTGATTTAGAATTTGTAAAAGTTCACGTTCATACAAATAATCCTGGTCAAGCGCTATCTAAAGCTTTAACTTTAGGTGAAATTGATCGAATTAAAATTGAAAATATGCTTGAGCAAAATCGTCAGCTTATAGCTAAGTATGAAGCTGAAAAGAAAGAAATGGGCATGCTTGCTATTTCTCAAGGTGACGGACTTGCTGAAATCTTTAAAGAATTAATGGTTGATCGTATAATTGAAGGCGGTCAAACAATGAATCCTAGTGCAAGCGATATCGCAGATGCAGTTGTTAAAATTAATGCCGAAAATATATTTGTATTCCCAAATAACAGCAATATTATTTTAGCGGCTGAGCAAGCAAAATCACTTGTAGAAGGCAAAAAGATTTATGTTGTACCTACTAAAAACGTTCCACAAGGTTTTGCAGCAGCGCTCACGTTTAATCCAGAAATAAGTGCAGATGATAACTTACTAAACATGCTTCATGAAATTGAAAATGTTAGTACCGGTCAAGTTACATATGCATCAAGAACAACAAAAATTGACGGATTTAGCCTTAAAAAAGGTGATATAATTGGATTAAATAGTAAAAAAATCCTTGCAAAGTCTAATTCTATTGAAGAAGCTACGTTAAAATTAGTTGAAAAAATGAAAGATAGTGCTCATGCGCTAATCAACTTATATTACGGCAAAGAAGTAACTGAACAAGACGCCGAAAAATTGCAGGCTAAACTTGCCGAAAAATATCCCGATTGCGACGTTGAGATTTATTATGGCGGGCAGGATATATATTATTATATTGTATCATTAGAATAAATTTTTATTAGCGTCGCTTAAATAAGCGACGCATTTTTATTATGGAATTAAAGTATATAAAAGGGCTTAGTGATAAGCGCATTTCAGAACTTAATAAAATAGGTATAAAAACTGCAGAGCAATTAATAATGCATTTTCCGCGCAATTACCTAGATTTATCTAGACTTACGCCTTTAGCGTACACATATCCTAATGAATTCGCTTTTATAAAGGCCAAAATCATTTCTATGCCACAAACTTTTTTAAGTGCGCGTAAATTGCGGTGTGTAAAATGCATGTGCCAACAAAATGAGGAAATTTTTACCGCTATGTGGTTTAATCAACCTTATGTTGTAAATAAATTAGAAGCGGGTGAAGAATATTTATTTTACGGTAGGATTCAAAAAAAATTCGGTCAAATTACAATTTTAAACCCATCTTTTGAAAAAGCTGATAAAAATGACTATCTTAAAGGTATTTTACCTGTATATACGTTAACTCCAAGTCTTTTTCAAAAAAGCATGCAAAAGGTTATTAATGATGCAATTTTGAAAATAAAACCAAAATCTGTAATCCCTGAATATCTTATAAATAAATATTCGCTAATGGCTCTTGATCGAGCATATTGGCAAGTGCATAATCCATCGTCAATTGAGGAAAAAGACAAAGCATCTGATAGAATTGCAATTGAAGAGTACTTTTTATTGATTTCTGCATTTAAATTAATCAAAGGCGATAAACAACAATATCGAAATAGAAAATATAGTTGTTTAGCAAAAGATTTAAAAGAATTTACAAAAGTATTTGGATTTGAATTTACATCAGGGCAGAAATCAGCGGTAAACGAAATATATGCCGATATGAATTCACCTCTTGTTATGAATAGATTAATACAGGGCGACGTAGGCTGTGGAAAAACGGCAGTTTCGTTATGCGCTATGTTTATAGCATTAAAATCCGGGTTTCAAGCTACGATGTTAGCACCCACGGAGGTTTTGGCTGAACAGAATTATAAAATTTGTAAAAAATATTTTCCTCAATTTAACGTAGCCTTTTTGTCTGGATCTTTAAGTATAAAAGAAAAAAACGAAATAAAACGAAAACTAAAAACAGGTGAAATAAATTTAATTGTAGGAACACATGCCGTAATACAAAAGGACGTTGAATTTTACAATTTGGGAATTTGTGTGTGTGATGAACAACACCGTTTTGGCGTATCTCAAAGAAGTGCCTTATTATCCAAAGGCAACGCCCCCGATTTGCTCGTTATGAGTGCAACACCAATTCCACGAACACTTTCATTGATTTTTTATGGAGATTTAGATATAACCACAATTCCCGATAAGCCAGTTGCAAGAGCTAATGTTGCTACTAATTTAGTTCCCGAACACAAATATGACGGTATGATTAATTTTATAACAAAAGAAATTAATCAAGAGCATAAAATATATTTTGTGGCACCGAAAATCGAAGGAGATCCAGATGGTGAAGTTATGAGCGTTACGGAATTATATGATCATCTAACCGAAAGAATGCCCTTTGCAAAAATTGCGTTAATGCATGGTAAAATGAAAGAAAAAGATAAGGCAAATATAATGCAAGAATTTAAAAATGGGGATGTAAATGTTTTGGTATCGACAACTGTTATAGAGGTAGGGGTAGACGTTCCAAATGCAACTATAATGGTCATTCATAATGCAGATCGATTTGGTTTATCACAACTGCATCAATTACGTGGTAGAGTGGGTCGAAGTAATCTTAAAAGTTACTGTTTTTTACTTACAACTAAAGATAATCCAGAAACTTTAGAACGCCTAAAAACGGTTTGTAATACAACTGATGGTTTTGAAATATCTGAAGCGGATTTTAAAATGCGTGGAAGTGGCGATTTTTTGGGAACCAAACAAAGCGGCAGAACATCTTCTGAACTTGGTGCATTAAGATATGGAACACAAGCAATATTTTTAGCTAAAAAATTATCTGATGAAGTAATGATCGGTGGTTTAATTAGTGATAAACTAAAAAAATACGCCATGGATAAATACGATTCTCTTTGTGATATAGCATTAAATTAAATAAATAATATTTATAATTTTTTAATATTTACACATAATCAATTATGCATAAAAGGTTGACAATTATATTTAAAATTGATATAATTACTATACTAAACAATTTGTTGGAGAAAATACAATGTATATTGTTGAGATGAATGATAAAAATATCTTTGACGCTGCTGAATGTTATTATAATAGTTGGTTATCGTCACATGCTGAACATTTTCCCGAGGATTCTTTAAGCTTATACAGTGTTGATAGAATGATCAATATCCTTAAAAAGGAAAACACTTCGGAAAGGATTACTTTTATATCTTATGAAAAAAATGTTGTAAACGGCTTAGTTACAATAGATAAAGAACATTCAGAAATTTCACATCTCTATATTTCACCCGATAAGCAAAGACAAGGTATAGGCACAAAACTTTTAGAATTTGGCATTAAACAAATGACAAGCATTAATAGAGTATATACTACTGTTCTTTCATGCAACGTAATTGGCGTTGAATTTTTTGAAAAATATGGTTTTGAATTCACAGGGGAACAAAGAACTTTAAAAAATGGAATGCTAGAATTACGCTACGTTTATAGAAAAAAAAGATAAATATTTTTTAGGCATAATTTTATTTCAAATAAAATTATGCCTTTATTATTCGTATAGGAGTGAATTATGGACTACAAACAACTTATTGAAATTGCATTTGAAGTAAGAGAAAATGGATATGCCCCTTATTCAGGATTTAAATCAGGTGTAGCATTACTAGCTAAAAATGGAGAGGTGTTTACTGGTTGTACAGTTGAAATTGCTTCATTCACACCTTCTGTTTCGGCTGTTCAATCTGCATTTGCAAACGCATTATCAAATGGAATTAGACAATTTTCAGCAATTGCTATAGTTGGAGGGGTGGACGAGATGATCTTTGATTATTGCCCACCAGATGGTGTGGCTAGACAGGTCATTCAAGAGTTTTGTAGTCAAATAGATTTTGACGTTATATTAGCAAAAAGTTCTAATGAATTTATTGTGTATTCCTTTGATGATTTATTCCCTGTGCCGTTTACAAAAAATACAGTAATAAAATAAATTATTAATAAAAATTATTTAACAATTAAATAATTTTATGTTATAATATAACATGTTATTAAATAAATGGAGGGATATCGAAGTGGTCATAACGGGGCTGATTCGAAATCAGTTTGTGTGGTAACACACGCGTGGGTTCGAATCCCACTCTCTCCGCCAAGTGAGGATCTGTTGAACCCCAAGGGGTTGTGCAGGTTCTTTTTTTATCCAAGATATTGGGATTTAGTAAAAAAATCTTTCAAGAAAAATTCGCGTTTAATAGGTATTAACACCGCGCAAGGTGATTATTTCTATCATAAAGATATATTAGGGAATATTACCGGAATACTTGACAGTGCTGGAAACTATGTGGTAAAATACAAACATAAAGCATGGGGTACAGCAACACAAGTTATAACCCAAGGCTGTGAAGAATTAGCCGTTTTACATAATCCCTTTAAGTTCAAAGGCTATTTCCATGATGAAGAAACTGGCTTTTACTACCTAAAAACAAGATATCTTGGGAATATACCGCAAGTGTTTTTGGTGGCTCAAATTATGCTAGTTTTTCCACAATTACAGCAACTGATAAAGCAAATGCTTGGAGTTATATTAATAGAGCTGTTTCTATAAATCCGTTACTATGGTTAACTTGTATTTTGGAATATTTATCAATGATATAAGGAAAAGATATATGAAAAAAATAATAAGTTTAGTTTTAATTGTTTTTACTGTTTTAAGTTTAATTGGTGCGAGTTGTATATATTATTATGAAGGTCCTAATTATGATTTATTTACAGTTGCTATGAATTCACTTGTTTTTACAACTGGATGTGTAGATGGTCATATTCAATCAAAAGGACCTATGGTAAAAATTCTAGAAAAAGATATGTATGGTAGAGTAATGTTTATTTATCATGAAAAAGATTTAGTTGAGGCATATACTCTTTTAATTAGTCAAAAAATAGATAATGATAATGTTTATTATTATGAAGATATAAATTACATTACAAAACTAAGTTCAAATTTTACATTTGAGGAGATTGCAAATTTAAAAGAATTAAACGATTGGGGGCAACCTTTAAATGAGAAAAAGCTGTTTAAAACCAAAATAATAACAGAAAGAATAATAATGGATGATTATGAAACTAACTTAACAAATTCTATTTTCTCAAATTGTTTAAAGATGTATGATGTAAATAATATTTGGACATCGTATACTGTTAGGGTTTCGGAAGATGCATATGGTAGAGTGTTGTACTCTTGCATAATTACAGTTCAGAATAACTCCACCTTGAAAGTTGATGATGAAAAATGCATATTATTAATATCCGATTCTTTGGGTTCAAATAATACGGTATTTGTTAAAAGTATTTATGATTGTAATCAAATTATAAAAGAATTTAAACATGCAAATAATTGGAACAAACCTATAAACAACTAAATTTTTCAAAATTAAATCACAAAAGGGCGGGAGAAAATTTCCGCCCTTTAACTTTTTAAAAAACATTCAATATTTATTATAGGACCATTTTTATGGACCGATTTACAGACCGTTTAGACCATTCATTGTTTTAATATGATAAAAAATAAAAGCCTACTTTAAATAAAAAGATAGGCTTTTATTTCTGAGATTTATTATAGAATAACAATGTACTAAATTTATTAATTGATTGTATAATAAAATGCAAAATCG
>JAZOCA010000109.1:0-34829 GCA_045596285.1 Christensenellaceae bacterium
CACTGATACAACCGTTAATGCATGCCATTCCTTCTATAAAATTAGCGTCTAAGGCATTTTTGCCTTTGCGAAGAAGAGCCATTTTACATTGTTCGATACCATCGCAGACGATAGGTTTTACTTCAAAATCAATATTTTGCTCTTCAATCGCCTTAGAAACCGCTTCAGATAAACCGCCTGTGCGGGCGAATATTCTGCCATAATAAGAAGCATTATCTAAAGTGCTTTCTTCTAAAGTGCAAATATCAATATCAAGACTATCTATCACCGCTTGCAATTCTTCAAAGGTAATAACGCAATCTACGTAATCTTTAACGGCGTCTTTTTGGAATTCCATCTTTTTAGCGGTACAAGGACCTATAAACACAACTTTACAAGTTGGATCGTTACTTTTTATATATTTAGCAAGCGTACCCATAGGCGATAAGTTGTGTGAAATAAGATGCTTTAAATGTGGAAAATGCTTTTCTATAAAATCTACGAATGCAGGACAGCACGAACTTGTTAAAAATCCCTTTTGGGCAAGTTCTTGACTTTCTGAATATGCAACCATATCCGCACCCAAAGCAACTTCTAAAACGTTATAAAACCCCATTTCTTTAAGTCCTGTGATTACCTGCCCTAATTTTGCATAGGTAAACTGGCTTGAAATGGAAGGTGCTACTATGGCGTACACCTTGTAATTTGTATTATTTTCACTCTTCTTAATGATATCTATCATACTAAGTATGAAAGATTTATCTGATATCGCGCCAAAAGGACATTGATATACGCAAGCACCGCAAGAAATACATTTACTATGATCTATTACCGCTACTTTGCTTTCGTTAATAGATATAGCTTTGACCTTACACGCCACTTGGCAAGGGCGCTTATGATTGATTATTGCGGTATAGGGGCAAACTTTAGCGCATGCGCCACATTCTACGCATTTAGACTTATCTATGTGCGCAACGTGGTTATGGTCAAAAATAATAGCACCGCGCTTGCACACGTCTTCACAATGGTGAGCAAGACAGCCCCTACACGCAGAACTTACTTCGTACCCTGCAGAAGGACATTCGTCACAAGCAATATCTATAACCTGAATAACCTTTTTATTAAAACGGTTTCCACCTACTGCAAACCTTACTCTTTCTGCTAAGATAGCCCTTTCCTTATATACGCAACAACGCATTGTAGGGATTTTCCCAGGAGCGATAATTTTGGGGATTTCCGAAATGTTTTCAAGCAATGTGTCTTTCCAAGCAAAGGAAGCAACCTCTTTAAGAACTTTATATCTAAGCAGTTGAACTTTATTGTTAAACTTATTTTTATTCATTATTCCACCGAATTCACGTATTTCATCAAAATATCTCTGTCTTCTTGATTACCCTTTATCAACTGAGCGGCTGCGATAAGCGGAATCCAAGTTCTAACGAAAGTTTCATCCATTTCTGCTTTTTTGCAGAAAATTCTTAAATAGTTATCCGCCGTTTGTTTTTTACCTTCAAGTTCGAAAATAAGATATGTTTTCGCAGCGTCCGCAGCGGCATGGCCTTGGCTTGCGTGCGACCAGTCTATAATATAATTTTTACCGTTATTTGCGACTATGACGTTAGATGGGTTAAAGTCACAATGTAAAACGCATTTATGCGAAGGCATCTCTTTCCACCTCATACCCAAATCGTAACGAGTGGACGCGTCTAAATCAGACTTTAAAATTTTATCGGTCATCTTGTCTTTAAACTTTGTTAACAAAGGAGACCTTTTGGTGTGAATTTCAAGTTGAATATCTACGAATAAATTTAAATATTCTTCTTCTTTTTCTGGAGATTCCACCATGAGCTGTTCTAACGTTTTTCCTTCAATATACTCCATAACGATAGTACATTTATCGTTGACAACGGATACTTCAATAATTTTGGGAATGTTTAATCCCGTTTCTTCAATACGCGCTTGCGTTAAACTTTCGTTTAGTACGTTTGATTTAGAAAAAGTTTCGTCAAAGGATTTGTAAAGTTTATCACCTTCACGGTATATAAGTTTACTTTTTCTTTTAACGATAACTTCTACTCCGTTCGGTTTATTCATCATCACTCCTCCTACAAAATCATATATTATACAATATTAATCATTATATCATAGCGTCATATATTTGTCAATAGAAATATTTTTAAATAGTACGTCAAGTAAAATTTTATTCTTTTTTTTGCGTTAAATCAAGGCATAAATAAATCAAAAAGCCACTCTATAGGTAGATTATCGTCACTTTTTATATAAAAGACAATTACTAAAACACAATAAATTAAATTGTATAAAATTTTCAACAAAAATTGAAGTTGAGTTGAAGATATGTTTATCTTATTTAAGTATAATTAAAAAGTAATAATCGGTTATTATGCGATTTAAGAAAAACATACCGATATTATCGCGCGCTAAATTACACGTAGGAGATTATTGATTATTATGAACACAGTTGCTATCGACGCGCAAACTTTTATTAATATGATGGCAGGCGGGGCAAAAACTCTTCACTCACAGATAAAAACCATCAACCAACTAAACGTTTTTCCCGTGCCTGACGGCGATACGGGAAGCAATATGTACCGCACCATTGAAAGCGGAACGAGCAAAATACACAATTTGCAAAACCCAACGTTAAAAGAAATTGCTAAACTTTTCTGCCAAGAAACCCTGCTTAGTGCAAGGGGAAATTCTGGCGTAATACTATCGCAGTTTTTTGCGGGTTTTTGCGAAGAAATATCAAAGCACGAAAATTTAACCGCTTATCAGTTGGCAATTGCCTGTGATGAAGGTAAAAAACGTGCCTATAAGGCGGTTTTAAACCCCGTTGAAGGTACAATTTTAACAGTAATGCGCGAAAGCGCGCAATATGCGCTTGATAATTTAAACGAAAATTCCACTTTAGAAGACTTTTTCAATCTTGCAATTAAAGAATGTGAACTTTCTTTAAAACGAACGAAAGAAATTCTTCCCGCCCTTATAGAAGCGGACGTAGTTGATAGTGGCGGGGCTGGCTTTTTGTGTATTCTTAAAGGAATGCAAGCGGGTGCTTTTAATATGTTCGACGACGATTTATTGCTTGCCCTTACTCAAGATGAAAAAGATGATAATTTAACAGATTATTCTCTTTTCACAACCGAAAGCGTTTTGACTTTTGGATACTGTACCGAGTGTTTAGTACGAATTCAAAGTGCTAAAATTTTACCTGAAAATTTAGATGAAAAAGCAGTTGCAAAACAACTTGAAAATTTAGGATGTGAGTCAATTGTGGCCTTAAAAGACGGGGACGTACTTAAAATTCACGCACATACGCATACTCCGTCAGACGTACTTACCCTATGTCAATGCTACGGAGAGTTCTTAAACGTAAAAATAGAAAATATGAACTTGCAACATTCTTCGTCTACCGAAAAGAAGAAAAACTTAATCCCTAAAAAATACGCGGTTATAACGGTTGCAAACGGAAATGGAATAAAGAACGTTTTTGAAGAACTTGGCGCAGACGTCGTTATAGACGGCGGACAAACCGAAAACCCATCCATAAAGGATTTTTTAGATGCAATCGAACAAGTCAACGCTGAAAACGTCCTTATTATGCCAAATAATTCAAACGTGATTTTAACTGCTGAACAGGCAAAAAATCTATGCAATAAAGAAAATGTTTACGTAATTCCCACAAAAAGTATTGCTCAGGGTTATTCATCTCTTTCGGTTTATAATCCTGCAAATGAAGACGTAGAAAATCAGATAAGCGATTTAAACATTGCAATAAAAAGCGTTACAACCGTTGAAGTTACAAACGCCGTAAGAGATTGCACCGTAAACGGAATATCCGTTAAACAAGGCGAATACATATCAATGCTAGACGGAAACCTTATTTTTAGCGATAAAAGTGCCGTTAACGCGCTTATAGGCGCACTTAATAAATTTGAAGACATAGACGATAAAGAAATTTTAACCATATTTATAGGCGCAGAAGTTACCACCGAAACTTATAACGAAACGGTTAAAAAGATAGAAGAAAACTTTCCTTCGTTAGAAATTATCGTTCACTTTGGCAATCAGCCGTTATACTGTTTTTTAATCGGTTTAGAATAGGAGCAAAGCATGAAAGATTATAAAATTGTAATAGACGTTATGGGTAGCGATAACGGCCCTGAAATATTAATTGACGGGGCGCTTAACGCTTTAAAAGAACACGACGATTTATCCGTTATTTTAGTTGGGGATGAAAAGGTTATTTCAACAAAACTATCCACTTGTAGTTACGATAAAAGTAAAATTGAAGTAATTCACGCAAGCCAAGTTATCACTAACTACGATAACCCCATGCAGGCGTTATTTACCAAAGACGATTCATCCCTTGTAGTTGCCTTAAAAACTCTTTCTTCACAAGATGATGCGATAGGGCTTATTAACGCCGGTAGCACGGGCGCTTTACTTGCAGGTTCGCTTAGATTCGTGCCGGCAAAAGAACTTAAACGCCCTGCACTTGCCGCGATTTTACCAAGCGAAAAAGGTGGCTTTACCTGCCTTGTAGATACTGGTGCAAATATAGACTGCAGTCCTTCCGTTTTAGTTAACTTTGCGCATATGGGTAGTGAGTTTATGCAAGAGCATTATGGTATAAAAAGTCCGCGTATAGGTCTATTATCGAATGGTTCGGAATGCACGAAGGGCAATAAGTTAGTTAAAGAAACACACCTTTTACTTAAGGAAGAAGAAGGGCTTAATTTCGTTGGAAATATAGAAGGAAACAACGCATTTTCGGGCGATTGCGACGTTTTAGTTACAGACGGTTTTGCCGGAAATCAACTATTTAAAGCAACCGAAGGAATAGCGCGTAGAATTATTACCGACGCTATTAAATACGCAAAGGCAACGCAAAACGGCGAAATAATGAAACTCGTTTCGCACCTTCTTTCCGTTTACGATTTTAGCGCACTTGGCGGAGGTATCGTTTTAGGAGCAGGAAAACCTATTATTAAGGCGCGCGGATCGGCTAATGCGGATTCTATAAAAAACACTTCTTCAATACTGATCAATATGGCAAAAAACAGAGCGCTGTTTTACGGCAAAGATTTTAGATAAAAACCACTAGGAGTTAAAATTATGAATACAAAAATAAAGATTATGTGTACTTCTACGGGTTGCATTGAATATGCGCCCGAACGCTATAGAAATTACGCTATTGAAATTATTCGCGTACACGTTCATTTTAAAAACAAAGAATACCTTGAAGGGCTCGACTTAGACCCCGTTGCTTTTTACGAAGAATTAGAAAACTTAAAAGACGCAAAAAACAATCTGCCCTATACTTCTATGCCTAACCCCGAAAGAATTAAACAGTCATACCAAAAGGCGATTGATCAGGGATACGAAGAAGTAATCGTTATCGCGTTAAGCGCATATTTAGGCGGTACTTGGAATCTTATACGCCTTATAGGTGAAGATTTCAAAGATAAACTTAAAATTCACGTTATAGATAGCAAAACAACCTGTTTTAACGAAGGAATTCTTGCTATTAAAGCCTATGAAATGGCTCAAAAGGGAATGGACTGCGAAAGTATTATCAAAGAGATTAACTGGATGATAAAGCATCAAGAATTCTTAGGCGTAGACGCAAAATTAGATTACCTTATTTACAACGGCAGGCTTAAAGGTGGAAAAGCACTTATGGGTAAAATGCTTAATATCTGCCCGGTTGTACACTTCACTAAAGAAGGCGAACTGTGCGCACTTCAAAGCGTTCGAACACCTAAAAAAGCACTTAAACAGACATGCGAAGTATTAAAGCAAGCAATCGGCAACAGAAGTAGTGAAGATTATCTTTTATGGCATTGTTATACCGGGACTTCTCTACTTAAAGAACTTGTAGAAATAGAAAAAGAATACGGAATACAAACTAACCACGAAGCGGTTATCGTTTCCCCAGTAAGCGGTTGCCACAACGGACCTTGGCTTGCAGGTTACGGTCTTGTATTTTTAAGACGTGACGACGAGCCTTTAGAAGATTAGGAGTTTTTTATGAATAACGTTGAAATTATTGAAGTAACCACTAAAGCACAAAGAAAGCAGTTCGTTGATTTTCCTTTAAAACTATATAAAAACTGCGCTTATTTCGTACCCCCACTTTATGGCGACGAAATGAAGATTTTTACGAATAAAAACGCATATTCGGATACTTGCGAATCATCTTTCTTTTTGGCTAGGAAAAACGGCAAAATCGTAGGGCGTATTCAGGGAATAATTCAAAATCAGTATAACGAGTTACACAACGAAAAGCGCGCGCGCTTTTCTAGATTTGATTCGATTGACGATAAAGAAGTTTCCACCGCGCTTTTTGACGCCGTTGAAAAATGGGCAATTTCTAAGGGTTTAGATACCATGTGCGGTCCGCTTGGTTATAGTGACCTAGAGCGCGAAGGGCTTTTAATCGAAGGGTTCGATAAACTTTCCACTTTTGAAGAACAGTATAACTACGACTACTACCCCGCCCTTATAGAAAACAGCGGTTACGAAAAAGAAATAGACTGGCTTGAATTCCAACTTAGAGCGCCAAAAGGCAAAAACGAAATACTTGCTCGCGTTGCAGATAAAGCACTTCAACTTTCATCAGTTCACGTTGTTAATAGCGACGAATACACAAAAAAGGAATACATAGAAAAGTATAAAGACGGTGTTTTTGATTGCTTAGACGAATGCTATCGCCACCTTTACGGAACAGTACCTTTTACCGATAAGATGAAAGCGCAGTTGATAGAACAATTTATGCTTATCATCAACAAAAAATATTTAATAATTATCTGTGATAAAAACGAAAAAGTAGTATCATTCGCCCTTTGCATACCGGGACTTGGAACAGCGCTACAAAAAAGTGGCGGAAAACTTACACCCTGCGCTCTTATACGCCTTTTAAAACAAGTAAAAAAACCAAACGTTATAGACCTTGCCCTTATCGGTATTCGTCCGCAATATCAATGCAAGGGAATTAATGCGGTGATGCTTCAAAAAATGACCGAATACCTTGAAAACGGGGAAATAGAATATTTCGAAACTAATTTAAACTTAGAAACTAATATCCAAGTAATGGCGCAATGGAAGTACTTTAACAGCACCCAGCACAAACGTCGCCGTTCTTATATTAAGAAACTTGTTTAAGGAGATAACATGATTGAAAAATTAAAAGAGATTATTAAGAATATAAATAAAGATATAGACCTTTCTACCGTTAGCGAACAAAGTAGACTCGTTGAAGATCTCGGTTTAGACTCTATGTCTATTATGCTTATGGCAATGGAAATAGAAAGCGCTTTCAATTACACCTTTACTGAACCTGTTAATTTTGTAACAGTTAAAGACGTATGCGATTTCTTAAAGAGTAAAAATATTGTATAAATAAATAAAATTACACAAAAAAGTGGGGCTATAAGTCGATTAGCCCCACTTTTTCTTATTTTTTTACCAAATAGTTGAAAATTTAGTTAAAATAGCCGATAACCGTGTTATAGCCTACTTTTTAATCCGGAAGTTCAGTTGAAGGTAATAACGCGTCTTCGTAAACAAAGGTTACGTTTACTCCCATAAAATCACCGGTTAAGAAGCCGTAACCGTCTATATTAAGCGTGATAATAACACCCATAAGATCTATCGTTACGCAGTCGTCGTCAACAATGTAACTGCAATCTGGATATAAACTTTCGCCTATATATACGTCAACGATACCGTTGCCGTAAGAAACTAAAGTAAACATGACGTAATCGGCGTTATTCTCTGCGTAAACCTTATACGTTCCGTATACACTTTCTTCCTTTGCCGTTGCGTATACGCTGGGCGAATAGGTTGCCGTGTAGGTCATAATTTCAACGTCGTAATCATTCATCATAAATGAAACTGTAAAGGTATCAGTCGCTCTATTATAATCGCCAAGGTATTCTTGAACACCTGCAAACTGCGAGTGCTCGGGAAGAACGTTATTGCAATCCATATACAGTTTAAATACCGAGCCTTCTATTTTCCATTCAAATGGAGTAAGGTAATAACCGTACATATCGAAAAGCCCTTTACCTTGATTTTCATTCCTTTCATATAGAACGAAATTAGTCCAGTTATAATCGTCGTAATAACGCTTGGGTTCGATCAAATGAATTTCTTCGCCGCCCTGGTTATACCTTATACTTCTATCCGTATAAATTGCGTTTATTTCGCCGTAAGATTCAAAAGTCATTTTAAGAACAGGGCCCGCTAAGGTGTAAGTGCCGTATTCCTTTTTATATTCGAATCTTTCTAAATCCTCGCCTATGCTATCGCGTTTTACCACAGTATAAATAATTGCTTGGTTGCATCCATCTAAATCAATAAACAGATCTCCGTTTCCGTAATGCCCAACTTCCTTACCTTCAGGCGTAGCCTTGATATAAGAAGCAAAGTCTTTAAAGGCGGGGTTATTTTTATATATATCCACGTAACTACTACCCGCGTTTTCACCAGAAGTAGCATTTCCAAAGGGCACGTAAATTATCGTTTTTGCTGAATTGACGATAGAAAATACGTTGTTATCAGGTTCTTCTATTCCGTTTGAATATTCGCCGTAACTAGGCGGTGTGGTAGCCTTTATATACATTCTTTCAAGAGAATTTGACATACCGAAGCACAAATATCCCAAATATTCAATTGTAGAAGGAATATTTATGATTTTAATATTAAAACTGCTTAAAAACGCTCCGTCGCCTATTCTTTTAAAGCCTTCGGGGAAATACAATCTAGAAATATTGTTACCCATAAAAAAGCCTGCAAAAGCGTAATCGTCTATTTCTTTCATAGAAGAAGGCATATTTAAATATTTGAACGACGTGCAATTATAAAAGGCGTATTTACCTATTTTTTCAAATCCTTCAGGGGCGGTTAAACTTTCTATTCTACCCAAATTATAAAATGCAAAATCAGCAATCTCTTTAACGCCCACCGGAATGATTATATCCTTAAAATTTTCTTCTTGATCGGCAATATAACCGAGTAAAATGTCATCTTTGACTACGTAACCAAGAAAACCTTCATAACTTACGGGGAATATACCAGAAGCATAATCTCTTAAATATAAATCCTTTCTGTATTCTTCGTAAGGCTGAGTTTGACCGTCACCTTCTGGAACAAAAATAAGCACGTCGGAATAATATGCAAGCCCATCTTCTACAACAGTAAATAACGTACTGCCAAGAGTACAAGGCGTTTGGCTTTGGAAGTAAACTTTAACCAAATTATTGCAACCGTAAAAGGCCATATCGTCTATTACTTGAACGTTAGAAGGTATAATTATTTGCGTTAGCAAAGTATTCGCAAACGCGCCCTCCCCTATGCTTTCTACCGCAGAATAAATTTCGAATTCTTCAATCTGTGTATTTGCAAACGCCATATCCCCGATTTCTATAAGATTGACGAAATCCCCGCCTGTAAACGCAGATCCCATAAACGCGCGTTCAGAAATATATTCAGCAACTTCTACACCGCTGACGTCTGCACTAAAACAACCTTCGAAAGCGCTTTTACCGATAGAAAAAATATTTTCGCTTTGTATAATTATCTCTTCTAAATACATACAATTATAAAAAGCGTAATCGGGAATAATTTCACCGCCCTTTACCGTAACTTTTTTTAGCGACGCAGGTAAAGAACTATACAAATTTACCTTGTATACGTTATCCCCAAACTGCATTTCAATCCCTTCTTCAAGATAACCGTTGGTGGTAGGTTCGGGGCTACCGAAAATATATGATAAATAAGATTTATCTGAATACCCTGCAGAAAACCCGATAAACGGAACTGTTATTTCCCTTAAAGCACATTCATCCGGCATAACGGCTTTATCACCGCTTTCAAGTTCAAACAAATAAAGTTTTTGAGCAAAAGCGCCGTAGCCTATTTCCCTAACGGTTAAGGGAAGGTCTATACTTTCAATAGATGAACAATCAAAAAAAGCGCCGTCACCTATTACTTTAAGTCCATCGCTAAAAATTACCTTACTTAGTGATTTGCAAGAGGTAAAAGCATATTTTTCTATACTTTCTATTGAAGAAGAAAAAGTGATTTGCTTAATTAAACTGTCTTGAAAAGCATACTCTTTAATAACGGTTATTCTTTTGCCGTTTGCGTACATCGGTAAAATAACTTCATCAGCGCTGCCAACGTATCCGATTACTTTATTATCTTCAAAAATAAGCCCGTCTGTATAAACGGAAGGATACACTTTTAAGTTCTTTTCTACTGCCGTTTCGCCGTTATATAAAACGCCGTCTTCGCTATACCAACCATCAAAAACCATGCCGTTTGGCACAATTTGGTCAATATTTTCAAATAACGTACCCGTTTTTTGTGTTATAACATTAGTAGTGCCATCAACTAACTGATATTCTACCGTAACATTATCATCTTTCCATTTTGCAGTTAAATTAATATTTGAAGTAACAAGCAAGTTAAAGTCGTATTCAACCTCTTCAACATACCAGCCGTCAAAAACAAATCCGTTTTTTACAGGGTCTTCAGGCCTAACTATCTTGCCATTATGCTCTACCGTTTGGCTTATAACTTCGCTACCGCCGTCACAATTAAAGATAATTTCGTACCGTTTGATTTCCCACTTTGCGGTAAGAGTTATATCATTAACTACTGAAGAAGAAAAAGAATACATTTCTTCACCGTGATACCACCCCATAAAATTAAAGCCTTCTTTAACGGGGATCTCAGGCTCGTTAACCCTTTCCCCTTCTTTTACCGATTGCGACTGAATTTGGCTGCCTCCATTAGTATCAAAAGTTACCGTAAAATTATTAGACGAACATCCAACAACAAATGATAACAAAGCAATCAATAAAAAAACAATAATTCTTTTCATATTCATCTTTAAGCCCTTAAATTTATTAATAAAAAATAAGCCGTAGAATAATCCACGGCTTTCTTTTTACTGTTTTTCAACCGTTAAAGCGCCCCACATTGCGCCTAAATCGGAAGTCATAGTACCCGCTTCATAAGTAAAAACTATTTCGTATTCCATAGTGTACGAAATATATTTTACGGTTACGGTATTACCGCTTATTTCAGTTGCGATAATATCCATCGTGGAAGGATATGCGCCCGCTTCATCCACATAAGTACCGCTTCCAGTACCGTCTGCATTAATAACAAAATTATAATTATAATTGCCGTATGCCGTTTCTTCAACGCCTTGCCATTCACCTGCAATTTCGTTAATAGTTAACGTTTTGCTTAAACTAATAATAGTACCCATGGGGCTATTACCCTTAAGAATTCCATTTTCATATTCAAAAGTTAAAGTTTCAACGGTATCTGGATAAGGATTGTATTCAACCAACAATTTTCCTTCGCTAATAGCATAATTAGCGCCTTCCATTACGGTTACGTAACCCATTGATTGATATTCTGCGCTACCGTTTCCATTTGTATCTATAACGAAAGTATATTCAAATACCATGCCGTAGAATTCTTCACTACCCTTCCAAGTTCCGGCTAAAAGGTCGAATGAAAGTTCGTTTTCAACTACTATCTTTTCAGTTAAAACAACGTTTCCGCCAAAAATACCAACACCTTCAAGATTTTCACCGTGGCAGAATAAAATGCAATCCATTGCGCCCATGTACGATAAAACTATCTTGTTAGAAATTTCTTTTAATTCAAGGGCGTAAGCTTCACCAAACATATCTACACTACCGCTTGCGCTTCCGTCTGCATTAATCGTTACTTCGTAAGCAAGAGCCATACCGTAATAATCTTCAGAACCTTCCCACGTTTTTGCAATTTCTTCTACGTTTATCGCCTTAGGAGCAAGTTCTAAACTGCCGTATTCACCGCTCGTGATTCCCACAGAGCAAAGTTTGCCGTTTTTCAATGCAAATTCACAAGTTGCATTCGATCCGTAGTTTACGTATGTCATTACAAGGCGGTTGTTAACGATTTCAAATCCGCTAACGTCAAGGCTCATTTCATAGCCATACATAGTGTAAGAAGCAAAACCGCTACCGTTTAACATTACGGTTATATCGTAAGTTGCAATTACGCTACCTTGCATTACTTCGTCGCCTTGCCATGCGCCCATTACCTTATCAAAGGTAATTTCTTCTTCCCATTTAGCAATGATTTCCACATCAGAATTAATAACGCTTGCAAAATCGTATTCATTTTCGCCAACGTACCAACCTAAGAATAAGTATCCTTCTTTTTCAGGGGCTTGGGGTTGTTCTACGCAATGACCTTCTTCAACCTCAACAACCGTAGAAGCAGATTCAGCAAATTCGTTGGTTATAGTTACTTGATGGTAAACCTTTGCTTGCCATTTAGCAACGATTTGAATATCTTGCATTACTGCAGAGTTAAAATCATATTCGCTTTCGCCAACGTACCAACCTAAGAATTCATAACGATCTTTAACAGGAGTTCCTAACTCTTGCATTTTTTCACCATATTCTACTTTGCAAGAATAATTTTCTCCACCGCCGTTATAATCAACTGTTACCGTATAATAAATTCTTTCCCATTTTGCAACGAGATTTATATCTTCGCTAACAACTTGGTCGAATAAATATTTTTCTTCGCCTAGATACCAACCTGCAAACTCATAACCTTCTTTAGAAGGATCGTCAGGCTTGCTTGCTTTGTTCCAGTTCTCTACTCTTTGTGCTTCAATAACCTGTGCCCCATCCGTATCAAAAGAAACGGTATACGTTCTTATTGCACTACATGCAACGCTAAAAATTGCAACGAACGCAACGAATAAAGCAATAAAAATCTTCTTACTTGACATACTTTTCTCCTTAAATAAGTCTTTTTCCATATCTTAATTAATCAAATTGTATAAAATATGAAAATATGACTTTATAATATCAAAAATAAACTTCTTTGTCAATAAACGCGTATACAAAATATAAAAGATTTACTATTTTTTTGCTTAAATGTATAATTTTTTTCTAATATACCAAAAATATGCTGAAAAAAGCGATTTTTCGATAAAACAAATCGACCTTTAATCGTTGCGCTATTAAAAAATATAAACGTAAAAAAAACCCTTTGCGACGAGCAAAGGGCAAGTTTTTATTTAGATGTGTTTTACAAAGCTAATAAGTATTTGCAAAGCAAGAAAATATCGGTGTTTAAAATCATAGATTCAGAAATAATTTCAGGTACGCCCGATTGCGTGGACTTATAGTATAAACCAACGGGGGTTGCGGTGTGCTTTGCTGTAGTATATAATCCGTTCGTAAGTTTATCTATGCTTTCCGCCTTTTTTAAACCACCTGTTTCGTGGTCTGCAGTTACTAAAATAGTATAACCAACTGTCTTAGGTAGCATTTCTTCTACCGCTTTGATGGCGTTACTAAAATCCATCATATTTTTTAACATAGTGTTTATATCGTTAGAATGCGATGCTTTATCTATTTTAGCGCCTTCTATCATAAGAAAATAACCTGTGGGATAATTCTTTTCCATATACTCTACCGCAAAGCAAGCAAGTTGAGTTAACGTAGGTTCTTCTTGAGTGGGATTTTCAGGTACTACGCTAGAAAAATTAGATACGTATCTTCTATTTTTTAACTTTAACTCGTCAAAACTATCTATCCACGTCCAACCTGCATCGTCGAATAAGTATTCGTATTTTTTATATTCTCCCGCACCTAAAAGCAAATCTAACTTTGCGTCTTTTTGAGAAATGAGAATTTCAGTTTCATTATCACGTGAAGTACAGTGAGCAGAAAAGCCAGCTGGGGTTGCGCCCGTGATAAGATCTGAAGTAACAACACCTGTTCCGTATTTCTGCTCTTTTGCAAGTTCGGTTATCGAAGTTAAATCCTTTCCGGTTGAAACATCTACTGCAATAAAATCATTTTCAACTCTAACGCCAGTAGCCATAGCCGTTGCCGCAGCAGCGCTATCTGTAAGACCGCTTAAGGAATTTGTGTCTACCGTTGTTTGATAAGGGAACGAAGAAAAATACATTTCTTCACCGTAATATAGTTCCGCGTTATAAACGTGATTTGGTCCCATGCCGTCACCTATGAATAAAATAACTTTTGGGGTGATTGCATTTTTATGTTTTGGCTTGCACGCGCCAAAAGAAAATAGCGTTGCAACAACTAAAACAAGAGCAAGTATTCTTTTAAAAATATACTTCTTCATAACCGTCTCCTTACCTAATTTTATTGTTATTTAAAGCGGTAAAACTCGCAATTCTTTTTATGATTAAATATTAAAAAGCCTCGCTATAGGTCGATTAACAGATAAAAAATCAATCTTAGCAAAGGCCTTTTTTCTCCGTTAGTAATTAATTAATTCGTTAAATACTTTTACGCAGTAACGGTCTGTCATTCCGGCGATATAATCAAAAATTGCCTGAACGTAAACCTTTTTATCTTTAAGGTCGCCGTATATTTTTGCGTTTAAGCACTTTTCAGAAACAGGTTGAAGTTTTTGGGGTAAACAATCTTTATATGTATATTTTGCTAAAAATCCCATAAATTCGTTCATTAAAGTTGGGTATTTTTTTGCTTTCGATTTTAAAACGGTAAATAAGTTATCTTCCGAATACGCGTTATAAAGTATTTCAAAAATATCGTTCAAAATCATTTCAGCATATTTTTTAAAAGAATTAAACCTTTCGTTATCGTAAATATACTTATAGTTGAATTTTTTAATCTTGTTTAAAGTATCACTCATTTCATCCGATAGGCAAATGCCTTCATCCGGGCTACTGCATCTGCAAATATCAACTATCATATTGCTCATTATCGTGCTGGTATTTACAACGCTGTTTTCATTTAATTTAACGATTTTAGAAAGTTCTTTTAAATTGTTTTCAGTTAAAAATCCTAAATTTATCGCGTCTTCTATATCTCTGCCAACGTATGCAATTTTATCTGAAATCTTAACTACGCAACCTTCATACGAAGCGGGATTATATTCACCGGGAAGAGTAAAGTCGCGCTCTAAGTCGATAAACGAATATCTTGGTTTGATTTGATTTATATCTTTTTCGCCACAATGCGATATAATTCCGTCTCGCACGGCGTAAGTTAAATTAAGATTTTTATCATGATTATTGCGATTTGGCAAAAGTTCAACGTTATCAACAAAATACAAACTGTTTCTTTCATGCCAGAATTTCGTTCCCAAATGTTCAAGATGTAATCTGTTTATAACGCTTTCTCCGTAGTGACCGAATGGCGCATGCCCCAAATCGTGCCCGATTGATATCGCCCTTGTTAATTCAACGTTAAGGCCTAGCCATTTTGCAATAGTACTACTAACCGATTCAACGTGCCAAACGTGTTCCATGCGGGTACAAATATGGTCGCTTTCGATATTATAAAACACCTGAGTTTTGTGCTTTAGTCTTCTAAAGGCCGTAGAGTGTAAAATACGAGTGTAATCTCTTTCGAAAGGAGAACGCAACTCCACTTCCGAATGAAACATCTCTTCTTCTCTTGCTATAAATTTTTCGTAGTTTTTATTGCCTTCTATAACGGCAACGTCTTTAAATGAATTTCTGTTCATAATAGTTCCTTAATATTTATTATCGTTAAGCGCTTTTTTGTTTTCTTTAAAGGCTAAAATATGCCGTTAATCGTGCTATAGCGCAGTTTTTCATTATTCGAGTTCTCCTAATGCGTGCATAACGATACCCGTTAATACAATGGAAGCCGTTTCCGCGCGCAGTATTCTTTTACCCAAAAATACCGTTTGATATCCCATATCGTAAGCAAGTTCGCTTTCGCTTTTAGAAAAACCGCCTTCGCTACCAACAACTATAGCACAAGAACCGCTTAGATTAGTTAATTTAGCCTTATTTTCGCTTGCAAATTCGCAAGCAAAGAACTTATTTTCCGCCCTTTCGCCGGCAGTTAACGCCTTTTTGAAATCACTTGCGTAAATAACTTTAGGCGCAACGCCTCTTCCGCATTGTTTTGCAGATTCAACCGAAACCTTATTTAAGCGAGAAAGTTTGTTTTCGTTCATATAAGCAGAGGAAAACTCTGAAGAAAAAACTACTATTTCTTTTACGCCGAGTTCAACGGCTTTTTGAACAATTAGTTCTGTTTTATCCCCTTTTAAGTAACCGGCAATTAATATTACTTCTGCTTTTGCCTCTGTGTTGCTTGCTTGTTTTTGCAAAACGTCCACAACTAAATCTTTTTTATTAATTTTACTAACGACAGAAAGATATTCCCACCCAGAATTATCGCAAAGTATAATATTTTCTCCTTCCTTTATTCGAAGTACGTTTATCGCGTGGCGAAATTCTTCACCTTCGATTATAACTTGGTCTCTACATTCCGAAACGAAAAACCTTCTGTAACCTGACATTTTACTTTGTTCTCCAACTGCTTTTCGCCTTTATTTTAATACATTTATCATTATTTGTCAACTACAAAACGCATTTTTTATTTTACCCGCCCTTATTTTTTAGGTGATAAAAACAAAAAAGTGGCGATATAAGTCAATTATCGCCACTTTTTAATATTGTTTTCTTTTTATTTGTCGCTTGCCTGTTTTGGCAAAAATCAATCAACTATAACAGTTCCGTCTTCCTTAACGGTTATCATCATACCGTCTTTAACGTAAGACATAAATTCTTCACCCAAGCAATCTATAACAGGCATATTAACGTCGTCTACCCAAACGTCTGCTAAAACAGCCCCTGCAGCTGCTAAAGAATCTATATGATTTGCAAAAAGCATACACGCGGGATTTTTGTGCATAGCGCACGCGCAGTAAAGAACTAAGCCACCAGTTGTAGAACCTATTGTTTGTGGTAAACATAAAGCCTTATTTATAAGCGGTTTACCGTGGAGTTCTGCATTGTTTTGATCACCGCACTTAACTTGCTTATCGCCAAATTGAAGTGCCATTTGAAGTGAAGCTAAAGTGTTAAATCCCTGCGTTGTAACAACCGCTTCAGCAGTAACCTGCCCTGCAGAAATAACTCTTCCTTTAAACTCTCTCATTATCTTTTACCTCCCGTAATAGCCTGTAAAATTTCTTCATCTTTATAATATCTTGCGCTTGTGTAAGTGCGTAGTTTATTAGAAGAAGTTATAACCGGCATTTTTTTACATAGGGGGTTATTCATATACATAAGCGGGCAAATATAAGAAGTAACTACGCCTGCATCTTTAAGCATTTGTTCTTCTTTACTGCCTTCAAAAGTTTTTAAAACGTTAGGCGCTGCGGTTAAAACCGTGGGTATAAGTACTTTTTTATTGCCGTTTGCCTTTAAACCTTCGCTAATATTAACCGCCCAGTCTTTAAGTTGTTGAAGTGATAAATGTGGGCAACCAACAAAGCATAGTTTTGGAGTTGCTTCAGGATTTTTCCATATTACTGGATACTCTCTTTGAACTCTTTCAAGTTCAGCATCGTCAATAATATACTCTTTCGCTCCTTCTGCTATTAGAGATTTACCCTGTTCAACCGCTTCAGGTGTAAGATTTTCTATATGATAAAGCCCAACTGCGCCGTTTGATGCGGTAGCAGCGCCAAAATCTTTAAGATAAGAACATGCGGCGTCGTTAAGTTCACAGCCGATCCATTTATCTAAACCAACTACGTAAGGCACGTCTTCCATAACTTTCATACCGATAGCAGAACCCAAAAGTTGCGCTTCGGGCTTTTTGGTCGTTTGCACCTTTACCACCCAAGTAGCCTTTCTGCCTTCGTCTGTTAAAAGACCGAAATAAGGAACGTATCCAACGATAGCTCCCATAATGTCTATAATACCCGAGTTTCTGTTACATCTTGCGCCCAACACGGAATTTGCATAAACTACCGCGCTTGATTCTGCCCAAGATAAAACTTCCCCTTTTTGTGGTTTATTGCCAACTTCATCCATATAACAAGTGCAAGTAAATGCATTTTCATCCATAAGGCCGAGTTTTTCAAGTTGTTCTTCGTAAAAACCCTGCTTTGTGTACATAAAATTCTTAAATACGAAATTTTGCAAAAAATTAGCGGGAACGTTTTTATCAAGAGGTCTTGGATCTACCGAAAATTTTTGTTCTGAAGAAACGCCTGCATCTAATAATTTCTGCATTAAGTCGTATACGGGCGACATAACTTTTAACCCGAAAGAAGTTACTAAATGGTTATACTTTGAAGTAACCGGAACTAATTTTTCCGCTTCAAAAGCGTCGCCATAAGCAACTAAAGTCTTCATAACCTTAGCAAGTGTTTCACCCTTCTCTCCGTTTAATATAGCCTGTTGCTCTGCTGTTAGAATCATAAACAATACTCCTTTTGATTATATTTTCATACCTACGTCCCAAGCACCCCAAATAACGGTACGCAAATTACCTACTTTATTTGCATCGCCGATAACGTGAACTTTACTTGATTTTTTAGCAATAGGCGCGGGATTGTAGCCAACCGATAAAATAACCGAATCTGCAGATATTTTAAACATCTTTCCTCCTTTATCTTTAACGGTTACGCCGTCCTGTTCAATTTCACAAACGCCAGTTTCAAGATGTACAGGCACTTTATTCGTTTTAAAGAAATCGCGAAGATAACTCGTGTTAGCAAGGCAAATACCCTTTGTTGTTATAAGATCGTCTTGCATTTCTACTATCGTGGGTTGTTTACCCTTTAAATATAGATCGTAAGCGATTTCACAACCGGTAAGACCACCGCCGATAACGACTACTTTTTCGCCTACCGAAGCTTTATCAAGTAAGTAATCAACCGCTTCAATAGATCTTTCTACCCCTTTAATGGGAATGCGTTTTGCCGTTGCGCCAGTTGCAACTACCACTTCGTCTGCATCTAAAGCAGATATATCTTTTACTTCATAATTGAGTTTTACTTCTATGGGATGATTGTTAAGTTCGCGAATATACCATTTTATAAGCGCTCTGTCTTTTTCTTTAAACGAAGGAGCAGATGCTGCTATAAACACACCGCCAAGTTTATCGCTCTTTTCGTATAGAGTAACTTTATGCCCCCTTTTCGCAAGCAATATTGCGCATTCCATACCGCCTATACCACCGCCGATAACCGCAACTTTTTTGCTCTTTTTCGCGGGTTGAATATAGTATTTTTTGGATTGCATAGTTTGGGGATTAAGCGCACAACGGGCAAGCCCCATCGTGTCGGATAAATCTTGGGTATTTGCATGCCCCTTTGACGAAGAGAAATTGAAACATCCACTATGACAGCAAATACAAGGCTTAATTTCTTCCGTTCTTTTTTCTATAAGTTTGGTAATCCATTCAGGATCAACTAAGAACTGGCGGGCAACGCCAACCGCATCTATTCTACCTTCTGCAACGGCGGTTGCACCAACTTCGGCATCCATTCTACCTGCGCAAACTACTGGAATATCTACAAATTGTTTAATGTGAGCAACGTCATCTAAATTGCAGTTTTCGGGCATATACATGGGGGGATGAGCCCAATACCAACTGTCGTAAGTACCATTATCGGCGTTTAACATATCGTAGCCCGCATCTTGAAGGTATTTTGCCGCCTTTTCTGATTCTTCCATATTACGGCCAACTTCAACGTAGTCCTCACCCGGCATAGCGCCTTCGCAAAAACCTTTCATTTTAGACTGAACTGAATAACGCAAAGAAACGGGATAATCCTTTCCGCATTCCGCCTTAATAGCCTTAACAACTTCAGTTGCAAAACGGTAGCGATTTTCAAAAGATCCACCGTATTCATCCGTTCTTTTATTAAAAAATTCAATAGAGAACTGATCTAACAAATATCCTTCGTGAACGGCGTGAACTTCAACCCCGTCTACGCCCGCGTCACGGCATAGTTTTGCAGTTTTTGCAAACGCTTCTATTATTTCGTGAATTTGTTCAACGGTCATTTCAGGGCAAATAATATCGTGCGCCCAACGCGAAGGCTGTTCGCTAGGAGAAGCGAGTTCATGCGAAGTATCTATTATGGGTTTTATCAGCGCGCGCGTAAATTTATTTTTATGTAAAGGCGCAATCAGTTCGGTTATAGCCCACGAACGTCCCATACCTGCGGTAAGTTGAACGAATAACTTTGCACCCGTTTTGTGAATTTCATCCATAAATTCTTTAAGTTCGTTAAACATTTTGGGATTTTGCCAAAGCCATTTTCCCCAAAACGTATCGCGTAAAGGTGCAATTCCAGGTATGATAAGCCCAACGTTGTTTTTTGCTCTTTCTAAAAAAAGTTTTGCCGCTTCTTTGTCGAAGTGACAACCGCCGAGTTCAAACCAACCGAAAAGCGACGTACCACCCATAGGACACATTACTATTCTGTTCTTAATTTCTACGTTACCTATCTTCCAAGGGGTGAACAACGCTTGATATTTTGCGTCTATATTTTGCATAATTTCCTCCCGCGGGGTTACCGCTTTACAAATTATTTGTTACTAATTTAATTGTTTTTAAAATACTGTTAAAAAGTTATTTAAATTAAAAATGGCAATCGGAATATTATTAACCGTTAATTTTACCACTTCTATTATACCAAATAAAAAAACGGTTGTAAACAATATTTTAAAAATAATTTTTTATTATTTATTAAATACTGTTAAAACCGCTTATCTCACGTTATCAAATTATAGTATTTTATGCCTTTAATCGACTTATAGGGCAACTTATTGCGTTTTAAAGCACATTAACCCAAAAGAATATCCATAGCAAGCATTAAGCAAAAACCAACTAATAAGGCATACGTTGCCCCACGCTGACTGCCGTGCGAATGCGTTTCGGGAATCATTTCGTCGCTAATTACGTAAAGCATAGTTCCGCCCGCAAACGCCAAAGCAAATGGCAAAATAACAGATGCTACGCTTACCGCAAAATAGCCGATAAGCGTTCCCACTATTTCAACAAGCCCAGTTATAAGGGCGCAAATAAAAGTCTTCTTTTTAGAAACGCCCGAAGCGAGCATAGGCCCTATTATAACCATACCTTCGGGAATATTTTGAAGTGCGATTCCGCCTGCGATTATAAGCGCTTGATTTACGTTATCAGATCCAAAACCAACGCCCGCAGCAATACCTTCGGGTAAATTATGTATGGCTATTGCCATTACGAATAAAAGCACCTTGCTCAAATTTGCGTTATTATGAGACTCCCCATCCGGTTCTACCAACTTGTGAAGGTGCGGAACGAGTTTATCCACTAAATTTAAACATAAAGCACCTGCAAAAATACCCGCTATTGTAATTAATAGCGCAAACTTACCACCATGCTCTATCGAAGGAATAATTAACCCAAAAACAGATGCGGAGAGCATAACCCCCGCAGCAAAAGATAAAACTATATCAGAAAATTTATGGGTTATATTTTTAAATATAAAACCTATAACCGCACCTATAATAGTTGCTCCGCCAACGCCAAGCGCGGTAAGTAATACCATGTCCATAAGATACCCTTAAATATACTATATTTTACGCTTTACTCAAATGTATTGTAACACAAATTAAAACAAGTGTCAATAATTAATAGTAAAATATATTTTTTTATTGTGTCAATTATTATTGAAACACACAAAAAGTGGCCTATAGCGCGATTAACGGCACTATTTACCTAACATATCCGTAAGTGAATTTTTTAAAAATACATAACGCAATTTTTTTTCGTGCTTAGAAAAATGTATTTCCCTTGACTGGATAAATGTTAACGAATAATCTAATTTTTCATTTTTAAATTGCTCGCTAGTAAGGTCGAAAACAATTCCGTTCACTTCGTTAAAACAATGAAAATTACCGTCGCCAAGTGGAACACCGTAAACGTTACCGCCAAAAATATCTTGCGCTAAAAAGGCAGTAATGGAGCATTGACCTAAGGTTTTATTATCCCTACTCCACCTATCTTGCATTCTTGGTGCGCAAGTTTCCTTACACCAAAGCAAACTTAATTTATCGTATAAATCACGCTGATCCTTAATTTTGGCAAATAGTGCGTTTATCGGCTTAACCGCCGAAGTATTACTTCCGTAAAAATTGTATTGCATCACTAACTCCTTAATGATATTTTAAACTAAAAAGAGTGCCCTTTTTAGTCTTGGTCGGTTATATCTTTGAATTAAAATGAATGGCAAATTAAAGATAAAAAATAGAATTCCAACAATCAGCCCACCGCCACCGCGCCATATCTTATGGCAATAAAAACCGAACAACGCTACTAAAAAATGCGTACCTTCAGCTACGCAGGTTTCTTTAATTAGTATGGGGATCTTGTTCTTTGAGTTTCCGTCCATTCTTTTCGTGGGAACAAATTTAGGAAATATTTTCCCCATTATTAAACTTGCATCAGGTAGTTTAGTTTTCCATTCTTTTATATGTATTTTATCGTAAATTTTACCACCCTTTTCAAAAGCGAACTCGCAAAACGGAAATGCCTCTTCATTAATCCACTTTCGCGGAAAAATTCTACCAAAAAAATATACCGATACGCTGATTATAAGAAGATAGACTACACAGTTTAAAAAATCCATTTTTAAACACTCCTTTGTAAAACTTTTTCTAAATATTACAAAGGTATTTTACTTCTTCTTTGTTTTTAAAATTCTAATTCTAGGTTAAAATTTTGTTTTCCTTTTGTAATATTTAATATAGGCCATCTTCTTCTTATTTAGTTGTTAAGTATTTTAGCACAATTAAAAAATACAGTCAATCATACAAATAAACACAATATTGCTTTTTTGTATCTTTTTTCAACCGTAAACCACACTACTCTATACTATAATGCCAAAATCACATATTCGCCACGTATATATTTATCCTTTTTACAATATTTCGTATAAAAAAGTAGTCACTCTCTTGAAAGAATGACTACTAAAAACTTATTTTTTAATTAAAAATTGAATTTTTACCGCTTTTTAGGGTTATGTTTTCGGGCAATACCTTTTATCACGAAAAAGGCAAAGCCGTTTATCATTTCGGAAAAAGTTGAGAAAATAGAGATTTTACCAAGTTTTTATCCGCAACCAAAAAAAATCGCTTTTTTTTTGGATAAAATAACCCTGAAATCCCTATTTCAACGCATTTTTGCAAGGTTTTAAGTGTAAATAAAATCCACCCGTTATGCGGGTGGATGTTTATTAGATAATTCTTTATCTTAGTCATCCCTTAAAAGAAGTGAAAGCAAGTCTTTGAACTCACTCAAAGGGTATAAAGTTTTATCGTACTTTGAGGCTTCCCCCAATCCCGCTGTTTTGAAACCGCCTGCAACACCCGCATCAATACCAGCCGTAGCATCTTCCACCACAAGACAGTCTTTCGCGCTAATTCCCAAGTATTCCGCCGCTTTAATAAAAACTTCTGGATCAGGTTTCGACCTCGTAATATTATTCCCATCCGAAATCGCATCAAACATATCAATAAGCCCAATTCGCTTTAATATTATTTTGGCGTTCTTACTCGAAGATCCTATCGCAATTTTTATACCATTGGCCTTCAATAGTTTCAAAGTAGCCACTACTTCTTCTTCAACATCCTTTTCAGACATTAACTTTAAGGATTCTACATAATACGAATTCTTCTCCGCCGCAAACAACTCTTTTTCTTCTTGCGTATACGAATTTTTTGAGCGTTCAAGGATAATTTCTAAGCTTTGCATACGGCTTACACCGCGAAGTCTATTATTAATTTCTTTATCGAAATATATACCTAAACGATCAGATAATTTTTTCCACGCTAAATAATGCAATTCGTCCGTAAAACAAATTACGCCATCTAAATCAAAAATAATACCCTTAATTTTCATTTTATTGTCTTAGCTCGCAAACATGTTCCTTCGTTGATTTCAACATTCCATCTAAAAGTCTTAGATAAACATCTTAATCTATCCCAACGTTTATAATCTTCAAGCCAAGAAAATTAAATAAAGTATATTATATACCGCTATTATTTTCAAAAATACTCTCTCTTTCAATAAGATACGTAGGTACAACCTCGTATCGAGGAGGAGTATTATTTTTTGACTCAAGGAACATCTCGAAAAGCAACGTACCATACTTTTCTTTATCGTAACCGATTGACGAAAGCGAGGGAGTGACATATTCGGCAAAAACCGTATTATCAATCCCAACAACAGCCACGCGTTTTTTATGCTTAGCAAACACGCGCATTGCCCCTATCGCCATCAAATCATTCGTTGTAAGTACTGCAGTCGCAGTACAACCTTTTTCAAGGAATTGTTCGGCAAGCTTCTCTCCTGTTTCTAAATTTGACGCCATAACACTATCACATGCCAAATATTGCGCTGAACGCCCAAAATGCCCTTCAAAGCTTTTGATAAACGCCCCAAGTCGCATGTCGACAACCGACGAATACGGGAAACTGCTAAGCATCATAATATCGGTATGACCCAACTCCTTGAGCCTTAACACCGTACTATCAATACCCGTAAAAAAGTTAGGTTCGAGTTGCATATACGATTTCAACTGTTCACCAGCCGAGTGCGTAACAATAACTTTCACTCCACTCGCTTCTAAGCGAGAAAAGTTTTCCTCACCTATCGTCTTTTTGAACGTAAGCAGAATCACGCCGTCTATGCGCCGTGATACAATATCCGTTATCGTTGCCGGAGAAAAGTTTTTAGCATTATAAATCGTAACGGCATAACGTTTACGTTGTGCCGCGCGTTCAATACCACTAATGATTTCACTGTAACTCGGGTTGGATATATCATTACAAATGATTGCAAGCGCATGCGACTCTTTTTTTACCAAACTACGAGCTATCATATTAGGCACGTAGTTTAACTCTTTTATAGCGCGTTCTATACGTTCCGCCGTACGAGGCGACACGCCACGTTTACCGCTAAAATAGCATGATACCGTTTGCTTACACACGCCTGCGCGCTCAGCTACCATTTCTCTTGTGATAATCTTATCCCTATTTTCGCTCATTCTACTTCCACTGTAAGCGCGTCTTGTAGGCTATAATATTGCCCTCGTACACACACCTGCACGCTATTCCCTTTTATTTTAGTTATTTTGCATATTTTACCATAAAGTTCCAAAAAAATCAAGGAATTTTTATAATATAATTTTTGCCGCAAACAACTAACCCCAGGTACATGCTTAGGTGCAAGATGCAATGCATCTGCCTTCATTCGAGCGCCAAATGCGCCATACAAAATAGAGAGATATCCACCCGCCTCGCATCCTGCGTGGACGCCTTCTTCTACGCCACAGTGTAAATTTTCTAAGTCAATAGATACCGTTTTTTCTAAATAACTCAAAAAGCTACGCATGCGCCCAAGATCAGCCGCGCAAACCGCATGAGGAGCATAAGAGAGCGACGAGCTCATTTCACACATTTTTTCGTAGTAATCAAAATTTTGCTGATAATACTTCTTATTCAATCCTACGTCCGCATAACCAAATAACAACATAACATCTGGCTGCTTAATAATTTGACTTTGATCGTATGAGCCACAGTAACGCATTTGAAGTCCAACCAAATCCTTACTCTCTTCCATTCGATCAAACAAATCAAAATATCCGTCAAATTGCGGTATATATCCATACTCATTGCAAGGCAAATACAAACGTTTGTATATTTCTTCAATACACTCGCAATCTTTATCCGTCAACCCACGTTGCATCAAAATCACTCGTTTATCGCCGCGCAATAGTTCCAAAATGCGCCCCAAAACATACGATACACAGTAATTGGTATACGCATCGTTATTAACGTCACCATGATGTTCATCCGTACCCGTAACATGCAAAATTTCATATCCACGTTCCGTTTCAGTTACTCGTGAAATCCAGTACAACGCGCCCTCTACCAACAAGTCAGCACCATAATCAACAAAGAAGGACTCATCCTCCGTCGCATCAAGATAACGAAGTGTTGCAAACATTACATCAGAAACTACGTGGTCTTGCATAAACGGATGTTTAACAAAGCTCCACACACATTCATCACCACTCACCGAAGAACAAAAAGCAAATCTTGCCCCTCGGTATCCTTGTTTCCTCGCATTATTCTTAGCAGCTTGCAGTGTGCGGTGTCGATAAACAAGCGTATTTTTTGCTGTTTGCGGATGCGTATATAAAAAGAATGGCATTTGATAAATTTCACTATCCCACCATACAAACTGATGATAATGCTCTCCCGTAAGCCCCTTGGCCGATACTCCGTGAATACCATCATTACGACACCCTGAAATCAAAGTATGGTAAACCGAAAAACGCACCAAACCATCCAAACGGTCATTCCCCTCTATTTCAACATTTGCTATGTCAAATATCGGCTTATATTCAGCTATATGTTTTTCGTACTCTTGCTTGTAAGTCGTATTTTTAATACATTCCGACGTAATTTCATCTTCATCACGAGAAATTTTTATGAAGGTTATTTTTTCCAACACAAGCTCTTGCGCCTTTTCCACTGAAAAATGCACAAGCGGAATTTTCCCGTCGCAAGCTTCACCTCGCACCTTTTTACCATCTGCGACAAGCGAAATTCTTTGTACGATGTTTTGCAAAAATCCGTATTTTTCACCCGAAGAAATTTGCAACTGCACACCAGTGCTTGTCACTCGTTTCTTTCTAGTACTAGTTACTATTTGCATCATTGTTTTCGTTCGCAAATCCACTCCGCCATAAATAGAAATCGGCAAGCTATGATTAAGCGGACGTACAGTCACTCGTTGGCAATACACGTGATCGCAAGAAAAAGATGCAAAACGCTCAAAAATCAACTCGGTAAGCGCGCCATCTCCGTTATCCCAAATAATTGATCTATGCAATACTCCATCTGCGTAGATAAGCTTTCGTTCAAACGATTGCACTATGCCATCCAACATACCAAAGCGTTTTCCGTTAACTTCTATAAATACGGTAAGGATGTCCGCCGCATTAATACAACATTCGGTATCCTGCCACGCTTTAAGCCCATCATCGTCATAGTAATTCTTTTTGATGAATGCATTTGGATAGTACGGCTGACACATTTCTATCGTTTTGTCGATATAACCGCGAACATACATACCCTGCGTCCCAAGATCGCAATCCTCTTCAAAACTACCGCGAACACCCATATAGCCATTCCCCGTAGTAAACAGCGTTGCATATCTTCGGTCGTCCGTCAAATTATAGTTTGTTTGAATCAAAGAATCTTTCGTTGCTGTAAGCGCCATATTATTACCTCACTACCAAAGGCGATTGCCCACTCGCTCTTACAAACGGTATAGTAATCGCTTGCGATACTACGCGCCCCGCCATACGCAAATATACCACCGCCGACGACGTTGCCGGCATATCACTTGCGGTTACAGTAAAATGCACACTCTGAATATGATCCCCATAACGATCCTGCGGCAAAAATACCATAGCCTTACAGTTATCTACCGACAATCCACTCATAGGCAGCCACTCAATTTCAATATACTCGCAAGTATCATAGCGATTAATAAGATGTAAAGTTACACCGACACTCTCACCGTTTTTAATCTCTACGCCATCATCATAACGAACCGCCACATCAAAGAATGGCAAGGTATGATATGCACAATCTGCAAAACGATATAAATTATCTCGCACGTAACGATTACACATTAAATCAATAGATTCAATCTCACTCTCATCCCCGATATGCATATTGAGCGGATAGCGAAGCTCCGTTTGACGATACAATTTAAGCGTACGTTCCGTAAGCTCTACAACGTCCGTAGGAATACGGCCTTCCAACGCGCCGTAATCCAAACAGCAAGTCTTAATCTTTGAACCAATAGGTTTCGTCCACTTTTCAGGAAGCCCCTCGTAACCTAATAAAATCCCAAATATTGAACCAATTGTCGCAGCCGTACAGTCAGTATCTTCACCGCAGTTAATCGCATACAGCATTGAATCCGCAAAATCGCCTTTACCGTATACCAATCCTATGATAATAATTCCAAGATTGTCTACAACATCAAACCCCTTTCTCCCATTGTCAAACCCAAGCTTACGGTCACGCTCCGAAACAAGCTTTACTGGTACACCATTATCGCAATAGGTGAACGGCTCGCCGCGATATTTTTCTAACAACATATCGCGAGCTTGTATATAGCTTTTTCCACTTTCATAAAACTCTATTACCGCTCGTACAGCTTCCGCAACAAAGCAATCATCTGGAATATACGTAAGCGCAATATTAATGAGTTTTTTTATATCCTTTTCAATAAATGCTGCACTTTCAAGAGCCGCGATAAATACTGCCGCATACGTTCCTTCCGACTTACCGCCATGATCTATCTGCGAATCCTTAAGCATAAATTGCGCCGCAAGCGCAGGCGTTCCAGGCGCAATGCACGCCCAAATTTCACTACGAATATAACTGCCACAGCTATGCTTATAGCAATTATTGTAGTCTCCTGAAAGAGGGGGTATCAATCCTAATTTCATATTCGCCTTTGCGATACCATATTCCGCCCAATGAGGCGTAACGCATACTTCCCAATAATGTGCGAGTTGCGACGGGCTAAGCCCTACGCCATTTTGTTCCATTGCAATCAACCAAAGCAACTGAATATCCAAGTCATCATTAGGAAGAGGATCACCGTCAATATTATGAGTATAAAACGTCACGTCGTTAATTTGCCTACGCCATTCAAACGGCGCACCTAACGTACCGCCCACGTTTTTCCCATACCAACAACCAAGTATTTTGTTCCTTAATTCATTTTCTCTAATTTTCATAAAAGTCTCCTATTATCCCTTAACCGCACCCGCAGAAACACCTTCAATAAAGTACTTAGAAAGAGCAGAATACAACAACACGATTGGTAACGTCAAAATAACTAAACCAGCTGATAATATACCATAGCTCGAGTTGTTTTGCGATTGAAAAGTAATCAACCCCAACGGCAAGGTACGAGCCGAATCATTACTAGTTATCGTAATCAAAGGCCAATAAAAATCCGACCAAGACGACTGAAAAGTTTGTATTGCCACAACCGTAAGCATAGGAATCATTAAACGGAAATCAATATGCCAAAAAAGTTGGAATACGTTCGCGCCGTCAAGTAAAGCCGCTTCATGCAACTCTTTGGGTATTTTTTTTACGTATCCTACCCCCAATAAAACACCTAAGCCCGCTGGAGATAACACTCCTGGAAGGATTAAAGCCCAGATAGTATTTAGAACTCTAAGTTCGCGCATAAGGATAAACTGCGGAATCCCAGTAATCTCACCCGTAAAAAACATTGTAGACAAAACAACCATCATGATGATTTTATGTCCACGAAATTCTAATACACCAATACAGTATGCCACTACACTACTCATCAACACTTTTGAGAGCACCGTAAGCACCGTAACTAGCACCGAATTAAAAAAGTACGTTGAAAAGTGTCCATCCACCCACGCAGATACATAGTTTTCGGGATGCTTTAAAGAAAAAGCAAACGTATTTTCAATAAATTCCTCATACGTCTTAAAGGAAGTAGATACTACAAACAAAAGCGGATACAAAATCAATATCGTAATGATAAGCATTATCAGAATAAACGACGTTTGCGCAATAGGATTTTTCACTTTATTCCAAAAACGAGCAAACTTACTTTTCTCTTTTTTTATTACATCAGTCATTGATAAGAGCCTCCTGTTTGTCAAGTAGCTTATTCATCGTCAACGAAATCGCGCCGATAATAACGGATAATACCAACGACATCGTGACCGCACGGCAGAAAGTCTTGAATTTATATGCCGTTTTCCATATGTATAAACCAACAACGTATAAACCATAGTCACCCGTCCCGTTTGTAA
The DNA here is from genome assembly GCA_045596285.1 of Christensenellaceae bacterium. Taxonomy (GTDB): domain Bacteria; phylum Bacillota; class Clostridia; order Christensenellales; family Borkfalkiaceae; genus HGM11416. The sequence continues at coordinate 29,761 of JAZOCA010000109.1, forward strand.
ACAGGAAGAATAAATCAAAGGACTTAAGCCCACCCATAACCGACAACAATAAGTTAGTCGCGGTTGAACTCCATGTAAGAGGTAAAATAAACTGCCACAAAATTCTCCGCTTGCCTGCGCCATCTATGGAAGCACTCTCAAGTACATCCTTAGAAATAGCATTCATTGCAATGAAATAGATAATTGTAGTAAAGCCTATATACTGCCACGTATTAACAAAAATAACCGTCCCTAATGCAATTTTTTCATCCGCCAGCCACATCGGGAAATTTTGCACTCCTAACAAGGCAAGGATTGAATCAACAAGCCCTACGTTTGGCTCGAAAATAAACGTCCACATAACGCTGATTACCGAAGGAGGCAATAATACAGGAATGTAAAGTAAAATTCTATAAATTGCTTGCCATTTACTAGTCATATTGAACAAAACGTATGCCAACATAAAGCCAAGCACCGTTTGAATTGCAGTAGAAATAAACGTAAATTTTATACTTATCCACGTTGATTCCCAAAACTGCGATCCCGCTTCTCCAAACAACCATTTATAGTTCTCAAATCCAACAAAATGAATATCGTTGAACACAAACTTCCAGTCAGTAAAGCTTAGGATTATCGAAAATATTACGGGGTACGCAATGAATATGAGAATACTCAAAACGGTAGGAATCATTAGTAACCACCCCGCAATATTCGCCTTTTTTTGTATAGATCTTGTATTCGCTAACATGTCTTTCTCCTAATAACGGGCATGGTCCTAAAACCGTGCCCGCATCTATCATCGTTTTGAGTTTTTTACTCAACTTACTTTTTTATTCCAACCACGATCTGTCGTATTCTTTTTTTGCATTCTGCCTAGGATACCACTCTCTTGTAGGGTTGTTTAACAAGGAATCTTGCATATCTTTATAAACATTGTCATTAATTGTACGAATAATCTCAGCTGCCGTCATTTTAGACGTTCCTGCAATATAAGAAGATATCATCGTAGCATTCCCCGCCGAGTTACTACCCGTAACGTAGTCAGTTCCGGTAGAATAAGCACCAACATATTTACATTCTTCGGCAAACGCCTTGTAATTATCGTCATGATACTCTACACCATTACTAACAATAATACTCTGCGTACGGTCAGCGAGAATTTGCTGTATATCAGCGCGCACTAAAAACTCAATCAACTTTTTGGACGCTTCAATTTTATTAGCTGGAGCATCAGGCGCATAAGAAAGACCATCATACCCGCCATATACATATTTAACAGTCTGCTCTTCCGCAAGCACTGCAGGAGCAGGTATACCAAATACACCTATCTCATCATTTGGCATAAGACTAGAAACTTCGTTCATATTACAAACATTAGCAAATACCATTGCCGCCGTTCTTGATGTAAAATTCTTAATTGCGCCCGTCTTAGAAGTCGCTATCGCGCCTTTACCAAAATAACCTTTCGCATACCACGCTCTTACCTTTTCGTAAATCTTTACCGAAGTATCATCTACCTCTGGCGATTCAGGCTGCAATCTCCCTACCGCATATCCAGGTTCGTCTACACTACCATCCAAAATACTACTAAACAAACTCATAGCGTTGACAATATACGCAATTTGATTTTCTTTACCGCCTGCAGACAACGGTGTATACGTTCCGTCCGCCAAAATTTCGCCAAGAAGAAGTTCTAATTCCTCAAACGTTTCAGGTTTACTCCAACCCATTTCATTGAAAATGGTTTTGTTATAAAATATCAACTCACCGGTTACTCGGAATGGTACAGAATAATATTTTCCACCTATCTTACCCATTTCCCACGAGTCAGGTTGTATATAACCATCCGAAAGTTTCTCTTTCAAATCTGTTACGTCGCCTGCCAATACTCCGTCAGTTGCCGAAACCAATGGAGTCATATAATGCGTATAGAACGTATATACGTTCGGAAGTTCGCCACTCATCTGGGCGGTTTGTAATACCTGCTCAATCTTATCATAGGGATTGATGGATACACTGACATGAATACCTGGATTCTCACCCTCAAATTTTGAAATCAATTGATCCATAACCTGTTCGTGCTCAGGCCACATGTGCATAAACGTAATATTCGTTTCGCCTTCAGGATCTTCGCCACTGCCACGACACGCCGTAAGCAGACACATTGACACACTAAGCGCCACCACCATAGACACGACAAAAAATTTGAAAATTTTATCTTGTTTCATAGTAAAGATACACCTCTTACTCAAAATCAATTTCTATATCGGGATCACCCGAAAAATACTTACCATAATTCGTTGCAGTCACCTTATCACCTGCAATCGTCACATCCTTGAACGTAATATTTGAAACGCTACCGCCTGGAATCATTACAGCGACCAAAGATTTCGCTTTACATTCAGACGCATAGGATACGTTCTCAACCTTTACGTTCTTTACGTGTCCCGTTCCATACGCGCTAAACCCTGCACGTATCTGCAAAAACTGCGCAATAATCGGGAAACGAACCTTATCAATGCGTACATCCCTAATTGTTACATCAGAAATCGTTTTACCACCCGTAGCTACTATCTGCGCGAAACCACCGTGTTCTTGCATCGAGAATACGTTTTGGTAATTAATAACGTCGCAATTTTCCATCTTAACGCCTTTAATATTACCTTCCGTCGCTAAACCCAAAAGCAAAATTTTGCCTCCATCTCCCCAAAGAACACTATTTCTAAATTGCAAGTTGCTCGAATCACCATAATGATACGCAACAAACAAGTCATCTGTGGTACGGATAAAGCATCCTGTAGCCACAGCATTATGGCTCGCAGAAAAATGAATACCATCCGAGTTCGTCGTGTAACCAAATAAGTTAACGCCATCTACAAGTACGCCTACGCTATGATTAATAACGCACATCCACATAGGAGCATGCATCATTGTGATACCTTCCACTTCGACGTTTTCCATATACTCGAAGTGAATAGAGCCATTACGCCCTTCCGATAATTCATGCGTAGATGTAAGTACGCTACCGTCTAAAATACCGCGACCTCGTACCGTAACGTTTTCACGGTTTTTACCAAGAAACGCACCATTAAGAACACTACCCTTTTCTAAATAATAGGTTGTATTACTCATTACATTAAAGTTTTCGCCTGCATAAGAATGTCCATAAAATCCCGTAGAAACGTTGCCGTCAGTTACCAATGCGAAATCCGTTCCCGCACCCGCAACCGATTTACCTTTCGCTACGTTTTGGCCGTTTTGATTAAACAAACTCAATTCACTAACGTACGCCGTATGTATAAACCGATAATCCCCCGTAGGTGTCCAGTTAAAATTACCAAGCAATACAAGACGGAAATATCGCGCAGTCACAGGATCAATCGAAACCTTCTCTAAATTGAAGTTATTTTCAGCTTCTTCTCCCTGAGACTTATATACACTCGTCCAACCACTCGCTGTTTTTGCCTGCAAGTCAAAACATACACCGCCTGGCATAAAATTGCTTTGAACGGGAGTCATTAAGTCAAACGAAGACACCGTTTCTTCTTTTTGTAAATCCAACTCAACCCAATAACCTTGCGGTAAATCATGCATGCCCGCTTTGAAAAAGTACGTATCCTTTCCTTCCGGTAAGTAAAGCGGAACTTCCGCCCCAGCTTCTACCACATACACGTTTGCAGCACTTTCGTCTGGAATATCACTGTCAGGGACATTCGTCAAAATATGCAACGTTTCTGCTTCCCATTGATCAACAGGACGGAATACTACTTTACGAGGACTATTTTTATCTTGTGTAAGCGTAAACGTTACCGTATTTCCATCTTGTATACTCTTTACTCCATAAGAGTCAGGCGAAATCACATAGCCGCCACTTGTAAGCGTCTTACTGTATGTAACACGAATCCCCACCGTACCGCTAAAATCAAAAATTGACATTGATGCAGTGTATGGCTCACCAAAATATGTAGCGCCACCTTGATTGATGAGTTTATCGCCTATTTGATGTCCATTTTTTACATTGTAAACTGCAAGCTCAGTCCATTGCTCACCGTCCTCAGAAACTTCCACTTTGAAATTGTTGTTTCTGCCAAACGATTCAGGCGCCGACCAAGTATCTACTGTAGCTGATATCGGATCAAGCTTTACAGTCGGCTCATCGCCGCCGTCGCACCCCATAAAGAGTACGACGGAAAGCGACATCATAATTACTAATATAATTGAGAGAAAAGAGCGTTTCCTCATTATCATTAATCCGCCTTTTTCTTATTCAAAAGAAGCGCCAATCCAGCCAAAGCCAACGTTCCCATTGCCACACTGCTCAATGCAATACTGCTCGTACAACCACTGATAGTACTCGTTTCGCCGTCCCCAATTTTAGTATACTTAGCGTAGAATACCTTGTCACCTTCCGACTTCATAGGAATCGCTTCTACCTTTTCACCGCTGAAATCAGGCGTTTCATACCAACCATCAAACGTATAGCCTTCCTTTTCTACTGCTTCCAAACTCACGTAATCACGATAAGTATACGTTTTGATAAGATTTTCATCAGTCAACTCAGTCGTGCCATCATAATAAGTAATGGTATAATTTTCTACTATATATTCACAATAAACAATTACGTTACCACCAGTCATGCTTGGCAACTTCTCAATTACCGCATCGCTTAAATCAGGAAGTAAATGCCAACCCATGAATTTCCATCCTTGACGTTCAACAGGAGCAATCGTAACTTCTTCACCGTAAGTATATTCGAGAGAACCAACTTCTACACCACCAGAAATCTGCGTAATAGTGTACTTAGCCACCGTTTCAACGGTTTCATTCGTCTTAAACGTTACATTAGAGAATTCTGCATTCCAGTTTTTCAATGCAATACCCAACGTAGGAACAAAATTAAGAGCGGTCAGGTCAACTTCACCAACTTTTTCATCATTAAGATATACGCTAACCATTTTATTCTCTACTAACACGCCCAATTTCATCGCTACGTCTACCGTAGTAACACTTTCTGTAGTACCGACAGCGCATGCCCATTCATTAAAGCTATGCGTAACGGTTACGTTACCGCCTTCACTTACCCAAGCAAT
>JAZOCA010000110.1:0-46724 GCA_045596285.1 Christensenellaceae bacterium
CATGGAAACCTGGTTATGCAGAATTACTTGCAGATGCTAAGGCAGTAGCAGTAGAAGCATTAACCGGAACGGTATTCAGCCCCGCACTTGATAGAGAAGCATCAATTGCAAACTTAATAAACGGCGCATACGCAGTAGTAGCTAACAAGTTCGATCACGTTGTACTTTCAACTGGCGCAGCAGAACTTGCTAAGTTATACGGCACAGCAACCGTAGCAGAAGTTAAGAGCGCAACTAAGAACTTAGAAGTAGATGCAGTTGTTAACGCAGTAGCAAACGTAGGTAAGGCATGGAAGCCTGCTCACGAAGCACTTATTAACGACGTTGCAAAACTTGCAACCGACGTTGTAAACGGCAAGTTATTTGCACCCGCACTTAACAAAGACGTAGAAATCAGCGTACTTGTTCGTGACGTAAATGCACTTATCAACCACGTTTACACTCACAAACTAATCAATACCGCTATGGAAGAAGTTGCAAAACTTTACGAAACCGATAGCGTAGTATTAAGAAATATTGTAAGCGGCACACTCGACCTTGAAATCGATGCAATCGTAAGCGCAGGTAGAGCAATAATTGCAGCATACAGCGAATCTATTGACCAAATGCTTGCAAGAGGTTACGAACTAATTGATATTTTAGTAGACGGTACTTTAAGAGATCCCGCACTCAATATCAGAACGTTCTGGAACTCACTTGGCAAGAAGGGTAAATTAGTTGTAGCAGTTGTTGCGGTAGAAGGCGTTATAGCACTTCACCAGTTCGCTAACCCCGTACTTGTAAAACTTGTTAACAAGTTCGTTGGCGAAGAAACTACTTGGGCAGACCTATTTGCAACTGATTTAGGTTACACCTTCAACGGCTCTGCATACGAAAAGAACGGTATGACGAACAGCCTTGTAAACGCAATCTTCCCCGTATCTGTAAGCGAAAGCTTAACGGCTGGTTGGGATTACAAGAACAACGTATTACCTTACGTAACAATGGGTAACGTAATCACCTTACACAACTTGTTAGAAACCAAGTTCGAAGGCTTAGTTCCCGGTAGTGCAGAACTTAAGAAGAATAGCGCAGGCGAATGGACTATGAATAACAGCTTTGAAGCAGTTATCAACGTAGTATTAAACGTAAGCGCTAAAGAAGTATTAGATAACAGAAATAATCTTAAGGGCTTTGCATTAAGTCTTGTTGAAGACTTAAGAGTTGCAGACCTTGGATTTGGCTCACTCGTTCCCGCAGTAGTTTCTAAATTTGGCGTATTCGAAAAAGCAGGTGTTGCAATCACTTCAGAAAAACTTGAAAGTGGCGCTTGGGACTTCGAAGGCTCATTCGAAAAACTATTAGAAGTAACCTTGAACTACACAGTAGGCGACGTTTACGAAGCAGTTAAGGGCGGATTTGGCGGTATTAAACTACTTGCGTTCGACGCAATTAGCCGTCTCACCGTTGGCGATATCTTAGGCGACGCATTAGACGTTGTTGGTAAATACGGCACGGCTGTTGGCTTAAAGGCAACCTTCAATGCAGAATACGATGAAGAAACCGGCAAGTGGATTTCAACCGGTGGTTATGCAAGAATTATTGCTAAACTTTGCAACGAAAGTCTATATGACTTCGTAATCGGCTTAAGAACCGGTCCTAAGGCATACTTACTAAGCGAAGATATGTTTGGCGACGTTTATATCGGTGAATTACTCGGCGCATACAACGTACGCGACGAAGAAACCGGCAAGTGGACGGCTAAGGGTGCAGAAGTAGTATTCGAAGATAACATTATCGGTATTATGAAAGAAACCGCTTACGACTTAAGAATCGCAGATATTATTAGCGGTGACGTAGACGTAATAGGATTATTTACAGACGATTTATATATCGGTGACGTACTTGGTTACGAATGTGGAAATAGCCACGTTGCAGAACATATCCATACCGCAGATTGCAAGTGGTACAACAAACAACTTGTTTACGTAGAAGGTACTGGCGCAAGTTACTTACTAACCGAAGTAGACGCTATTAACGCAAGTATCGCAGGCTTAAGCCTTGGCGGATTGTTAGATGGCTCACTTGATATTATCGGTACTGTTAAATCATTAACACTTGGCGACTTAATGGGTTACGCAGCTATTGAAGATGCACACGGCAACGTTACTTACTACAACTACAAGAAGTATGAAGATAAGTTCGTTGTTGAAGTAGATTCATTTGGTTATGCTCATAAGGTTGCAGATACAGATAAACCTGTTGATAACCTTACTAACGCTGTTGCAGATATTACCGTAAACGATATTATTAGCGGTTCTGGCGTAAGCGCAATTATGACTAAACTCGATACCTTAAAGATCGGCGACGTATTCCAGTACACCGAAAAGCCAGACGGTTGGTACAATGGCGCTGTTAAGGTAGACGGCTTAATGGCTAAACTTTGCGGTTACACCTTAGCTCAGCTCAAGGGTGGCTTCGGTGATATCATTGACGATCTAACCATCGGCGACGTAATTGCTTCACCCACAGGATTCTTAGCACTTCTTGCAGACGTTAAGATCGGCGAATTAACTACCGAAATTCAAAAACTAACCATCGGCGAAATTATGGGTAACTACTACGATGAAAATACTTCTAAGTGGTATAAAGATGAATTATTCACTCAACCCGTAGATAACGTAACTGCAGCAATTGCAGGCATTAAGGTTAGCGATTTAACCGGTGGCAATGGCGTAGATAAACTAATGGATGCTGTTAAGTCACTTAAACTAGGCGACGTAATTGACGTTACTCCCGGTTCATTCTTAGCACTTCTTGAAGACGTTGCTATTAGCGACCTATCTACTAAGGTTCAATCTCTATACATCGGCGAAATCATGGGTTACACCAACGAAGGTGGCGTATGGAAGAAGAACGGTACTCCCGCAAACGAATTAACAGCTGCTCTTGCAGGCGTTATGGTTAGCGATTTAACTGGTGGTAACGGTGTAACCGTTATCATGGAAAACATCGAAGAACTTAAACTTGGTTACATCTTCCAGTACACTTACGAAGGTGGCGAATGGAAGAATGGTGCAACTCCTGTTGCTGGCGTATTAGCTAAACTTTGCGATTACAAGTTATCAGCAATCAAGGGTAACTTCGGTGGAATCATTAACTCATTCACTTTACGTGACGTACTTGGCGATACCGTAAATAGCTCTAATATCCTTAAACTTCTTGCAGATAACCAAATCGGAGGCTTAACAGATGCTATTAATGCCCTTTACATCGGCGACATTATGGGTAAACACTTCGATGCAAACACTTCTAAGTGGTATAATGATGAATTATTCACTCAACCCGTAGATAACGTAACTGCAGTGCTTGCTGGTTACCAAGTTCATGAATTAAGTGGTAATGCATTTGCTGGAAACTTAATTGATAAGATTGCTGATAACGTAACCCTTGGTGAACTTGGATTAGAAGAAAGTGACTGCGTAGTATTTGGCTTGTTAGACGACTTCGAAAACTTAACTGTAAATGGTTTAACCACTGCTATGTCAGATAAGTTTGATGCTAATAATATGACTATCCAAGATTTAGCTGACTTAGGTTTAATTACAGTTGGTGATACTGGTCAATTAACACCTACAAGACAAAAGACTCTTATTGCTTTAGATCCTGCTACAATCTGGGAAGCAAATGGCAATGAATACAATATCGTAAAAACAAGTACGCCTCTCACATATAAGGCTAAGCTTGTAGGCAATGACGCAGTAGTAATTGAAAACGTTTATATGGATACTACTGGTTATTACTATCTCGATGGTATGACTCAAGTACGCTTCACTACCGACAGACTTACTTGCACCGATATGACTGTAAAGAGCTTATTTGACTTATTGTTCGGATTGCTTGGAGAGTAATTAAGTAAAAACAGTTGACAAACAAAACAAAAAGTGATATACTTGCCCTCGGCTTGAAAAAGTCGGGGGCGGGTAGATACCTAAACCCAGTAATTACGGCTTTTGCCGTTAGTTATAATCGCCCTAAAAAAGGGCAAACCTTGCTTGCGGGGAATATAAAACGATGAAAACGCAAGCCGATTAAGACCAGGAGGTAAATAAATCATGACGAAGTATGAAATGCTTTACATTCTTTCAAATAAATTGGAAGACGAAGCTAAGGAAGCAGTTATTGCTAAATTCCAAGCTATCGTAACTGAAGCAGGCGGTACTGTTGAAGGAGTAGATAAGTGGGGCACTAAGAAACTCGCTTACGCTATCGACTATCAGACCGAAGGTTACTACGTTCTTATGACGTTCGAATGTGCTACCAACGTTATCGCGGAAATCACCCGTGTTGCAGGTATCACCGAAGGTATGTTAAGACATATGGTTACCAAAAGAGCATAATTAATTATTTAATTTTGGTTATCACAAACAAAAAAACAACAGAGGAATAAAGATGAATAAAGTATATCTTATAGGAAATTTAACACGCGATCCCGAACTTTCAGAAACCCCTAACGGAATTGCTCTTTGCCGTTTTTCAATCGCTGTAAACCGCAACTATTCTAGTAGCGACGGCGAACGTCAAACCGATTTCTTTAATATCACCGTTTGGAGAACTCAAGCAGAAAACTGCGGTAGATATCTTAAAAAGGGTAGCAAAGTTGCGGTTGTTGGTAGTTTACAAAACCGTACTTACGAAGATAAGGACGGCAATAAACGCACCGTTACAGATATCGTTGCTAACGAAGTAGAATTTCTATCCTCAAAGAATTCAGGAGACGGTCAAGAAGAATTCGATTCACACCCCCCTGTTCGTTCAGGCTCTAAAAAGCCCGAATTAGAAGTTATGGCGGATGACGATCAACTTCCCTTCTGATTAACGTTACCTTCATTTTGCTTTTGTCCGCGTCGGTAAAGGCGAGGGCAGGCGTTTTTATTACGCAAAAAGCAAAAAAAAGCCCTAAAAACGGGCTAAAAATGCTTAATTTAAGCAGAAAATCGAAATATCATAAGGAGAAATATAATGGAAGAAAATAATGTAGCTCAAGTTGCAACCGAAAGCACTCCCGCTCCTGCGGCTGCACCTGCAAAGAAGCCTTATAAAAGAATGAGCAAGAAAAAAGTATGTCAATTCTGCATCGAAAAAGCAAATCATATCGATTATAAAGAAGTTGGCAAACTTAAAAAATACGTTACTGAAAAGGGCAAAATGCTCCCCAGACGTATGACCGGTGTTTGCGCTAAACACCAAAGAATGCTTGCTGAAGCTGTTAAAAGAGCAAGAATCGTTGCTCTTCTTCCCTTCAAAGGTGAATAATTAATAGTTTTTAAATAGCTAAAAAATTAAAAAGACGAATTAGTGCGTCAGTAGTATCAATTATTACTTACGCACTATTTTTTTGCCCTTTTGCAATATATTTTATCTACCGTAAAATCCTTTTTATCTACTTTGCCGTTCTAATCTTTAATATATTTTGTCATTTTAGAGTCCTATTATACTTTGTTATACTGGAGTGAACTTCAACATATATTTTTGTCATTCTGGAGCGTTAGCGATGCAATCTCTTCAACCAAGACTCTATCATTTCGCCTATCGGCTCATTCCAGAGTGACACATAATTCGTTTGTCATTCTGGAGCGTTTGCAAAACGCGATAGAATCTAAAAAAGTCTTCCCCTTAAGGTAATTCATCTGGCAACGATAGTTAGCTGAAGATAGTCACCTTATTGTGGCGTTATCACATAACACGTAATTTATTAATAAATTTTATATAAGCGTTTTTTTAATTGATTATATGGCGATAAATAAGTATAATGGTAATATAAAGCATTTTGGGAATAAATATGAAAAAACAAAAAATCTTTAATAACTTAATAAAAATATGCTTGCCGTTGTTTGCGTTAACTTTGGTGCTTGGTGTGGCGTTAAAGAGTTTTATGCCAAATGATTTAATTGCAAACTATAACTTTTTATCTACTATGACGGTAAATCAAAGGCTAACAAGGGGAGTAAATCTATTAGAATTTTACAAGATAGAAGCGCAAATAGGGGTTATAAAAAGAACGATTATTTTAGACGTAGTAAACGTTGTTCTTTTTGTTCCACTTGGAATTTTAATCGCTCATTTTTTCAATAATAAAAGGATATTAATAACGGGATTAACCGTATTTGTTTTTTCTTTATTAATAGAAGTTTTTCAGTTGGTAACCGTAATAGGCGCGTTTATGCTTAACGATTTAATCGCAAATACTCTTGGCGGGTTTTTAGGCGCTATTATATACGTTGCAGTAACAAAAAATCAAAAGTATAAAGTATATAACCTATTGCTTTACATTTTTATAGCCATCACGGCGATTGCATTTATATATTTATCTTTTAATTTTATTTCTAATCTAACCGTATATTTAAATATATTAAAAGGATAGACGTAATTAATTAACTAACAAAACGCCTTTTTAGCGCGCGTGGCAAAGTAAAAAATAAGAGTTGTAACAATCGCTGAAATTTATTATTTTTTAACCGCTTGATAATCGACTTATAGGGCGATTTTTAATTTTGCTTTAAACGCGGAGTTTTGTTTGGATAACTTTAAAAACACATTTTTTCAAACAATTATTTCAATATAATTGCGTTTTTTATTATGTAACTGTGAAAAAATACAAAAAAACGCAAAAAACAAAGGCTATCTAAAAAAATTAAAATGGTCGATAACCGTGCTATATGGCGGTTTTTTGCATAAAAGAACAAAAAAAGAAAAAATTTGGGTATTGACTTTTAGTCCCTTTTGCTGTATAATAATACCGTAAACAAGTAAAGCAAAAAAATATCTTTACTTTAAAGGAGAATATATGCACAAAATAATTACTGTAAGCCGTGAATTCGGTAGTGGCGGAAGAACGATAGGAAGAAAGGTTGCCGAAAAATTAGGTATCCCTTGCTACGATCAAGAATTAATAGAAAAAATCGCGCAGAAGTCAGGTTTTTGCGAAGAGTTCATAAAGGAAAAAGGTGAATACGCAAACACGGGCAGTAAGTTCTTTAACGCGCTATCTGCAAGTTACGTAAACGGGCTTTCTTTGCAAGATAGGCTTTGGATAGAACAAGAAAAGGTCATTACCGAAATCGCTACAAAAGAAGATTGTGTTATCGTAGGGCGTTGTGCAGACGTTATTTTAAGAGATAAGGCGGACTGTTTAAAAGTGTTTATCCACGCCGATATGCAAAAGAGAATGGAACGCATAGTAAACGTTTACGGCGAAAAGGAAGAGCCTACCGAAAAACGCCTTAAAGATAAAGATAAACGCCGTAAAGCATATTATCAGTATTATACCGATACCGAATGGGGCGTTGCCAATAACTATCATCTTTGCTTGGATAGCGGGGAACTGGGTATAGATAAATGCGTAGACCTAATTTGCAACGCTTACCGTAAATAATATAAATTTTGCCGTAAAAAACGCGCTAAAAAAGAGCATTTGTAGCCTATTTTATGGAAGTTTTTAATAACAAACGCCTAACAAGAGTTTTTGTTAGGCGTTATTTTTGTTTATAAAGCATATCGCTTAACTACGTTAGCGTGAAGCGTTGCGCTTTTTAAGTTTTTGCATAGCATACGACTGTATAAATAGCGATTTGTTTTATTGACATTTACGTTGGCTTATGATATACTTGAGATATAATCAATAAAAAAAACTGCCACCGGGTAGTGTGATGCGATTGCATTCGTTTACACGTCGTTAGGTCTTAGAAGACGTGTATGCGGGTGCTTATTTTTTTGGGAGCGTTATGAAAAAACTGTTAGCGTATTTTTCAAAGGTAGAACTTATTTTATGGTCGGTATCCGTTATTTGTATCGTTTTGTCTTTTTTGCTTTTTGATCGCGAAAGTTACCTAACTTTGCCCGCGTCCCTTGTTGGGGTAAGCTCGTTGATCTTCAATGCGAAAGGTAACCCCATAGGTCAAGCGCTTATGGTTGTATTTAGCTTGCTATATGGAATTATTTCGTATACCTTTGCTTACTACGGCGAAATGATTACCTATCTTGGAATGACTATGCCGATGGCTATTTTTGCTCTTATTGCGTGGTTGAAAAACCCATACAAAGGGAATAAGGCAGAAGTCAAGGTTAATAGCATAGGCAATACCGAAAGGGTTTTAATGTGTATGCTTGCTTTAGTTGTTACGCTGTTGTTCTATTTTATTTTGAAGCAATTTAACACCGCTAATATCATACCAAGCACCTTTTCGGTAACCACCAGTTTTATTGCCGTGTATCTTACTTTCCGTAGGTGCCCAACCTTTGCTTTGGCTTATGCCACGAACGATATCGTTTTAATTGTTTTGTGGTCGTTAGCAAGTTTTTCTGATATACGCTATATATCCGTGGTCGTTTGTTTCGTTGCCTTTTTGTTTAACGATATTTACGGATACATCAATTGGCGACGAATAAAAAAAAGACAAGCTGTTTAACTTAAATTCCCAACGAATTATTGCTTATCGATAGTATTGTTTTATTGTAAATCAAATCTATTTATGCGAAAAACTCGGCTTTAATATAAGTCGAGTTTTTAAGATTGCTAATTTTATATAATTTAAATAAAACCTTTTCCCGTTCACTTTTTAAACTTTTGCGAAAAGGCGTTGTGGCGGTTAATAAGATCAACTATGTTTTTAGTTTTGTCTGTTACTTGGCCGTTAGCTAAATTTTTACTGCCGTTTAGGCAAATAGTGGTGCGAGTGGGGCGGTCTACTCTGGCAGAAGTTATTTGCGGTTTTTCAAGCATGGGCGAAGCAAAAGGATTATACGTTTTTGCAAAGCTTCCGCCTACTAAGTTGCCGTTAACGCCTAAAGAAATTTTTTTCGTTTGCGGGGTAGTGGCGGAAGCACTAATAAAATTATCTTTTGCTCTCACGCCGTAATTTTGTTGGCGCAAAGATTCGCCTTTTGTAAAATTAGAAGTTTGCCCATCGCTTTGCCCCGCTTGTTTATCTTGGTTTTCGTTTTTATTTTTGTTGGCAAGTTTAAAAATCAAATCCCAAATAGCCTTATTTTCCATAAAGTTCACCTATGTCCCCCTAAAAAAAGGGAAAAAATAACTAAGTTTAATATAAATATATTAACATTTAAAATATAATAGAATTTTTTTGCAAAAAACGTTTGATTATTTTGTTAAATTGTTATATAATGTATGAGTATAAAATTGCGGTATTACACGCAAAGTCAATTTCCTATGCAAAAAAGGAGCAATAGAAAATGAAAAAAATCATTATCGTACTTGTTGCACTTCTTACTTGCCTTACGGCAGTGTTTGCAGGTTGCAACGAATCAACCGGTTATTCTAACAAATTAACCAATTTAGACGGCGCAGTTGAATCTAACGGCGGTTTTGCGGTAGCAAAAGGCGATTACGTTTACTTTATCAACGGCGTAGAAACACACACTTCAGATAACACTTACGGTGACGTACAAACTGGTGCTTTAGTAAGAATTAAACGTGCAGATCTTGCTAATCCCGCAGAAGCAACTCCCGAACTCGTTATTCCCGCGCTTTTCGTAGCAGGCGATACCACTTCAGGCTTCTATATGTATGGCGATAGCGTTTATTACGCTTCTCCCACCACCGCAAAGAATAAAGAAGGTATTGTAGAAAACACCAAACTCGATTTCGTTAAAACCTCTTTAAACGGCGAAAAATCAGTTATTTTAAAAACCGTTGACGATAAAGCTACGGTATACCGCTACGTAGAAGAAGAAGGCGTTGTATACTTAGTTTTAAAAACCGTTAACGAAGATGGCGAAACCGTTGTTCAAATCATTAACGCAACCGAAAATAAAGAAGTTATCACAACCGAAAAAGTAGCAAGCGTAATCTTCCCCGAAGAAAACAATTTCAGCGCTGTTTACTATACCAGAGTTGCTCATAACGAAACTTTAGACCAAGACGAAAGTTATAACGAAATTCACCGCGTAACAGTAACCGGCGAAGACGAAATTCTTTTATCTGGTAACGGTTTATACGGTAACGAATCAGGTTGGGGTATTTCAGGCGTAACCTTTACTTTAATCAAAGATACCGCTTCTCACCTTTACTTTAGCGTTGTTTACGGCGATACTTCTATCACTACCGTAACTACCTACTGTGCAGTTGCTAAAGCAGACCTTGTTAAAGATGCTCTTGCAGAAAATCAAGCAAAAGTAGTTATATTAAACAAGGGTACTGCATCTGCTTCAAAGGTATTTGCTTCAACTTCTTACTTTAAAGATCTTAATACTATCGTTTATTTAGATACCACTTACGGCATCGTTAAATACGATTATCAAACCACCGATGCTTCTGCATCAGATGGTAGAATTCGTCTTTTCTACGATAAGGATTTAGTTTCTTACACCGTTAAGTTCTGGAACGAAGGTTATTTATATCTTACCGATTCTTCAAGCTATTACTACAGAGTAAACGTTGGCGCGCTTTTAGATGCAGATCCTGCTAACGACGAAGTTGCTTTAGAAAAAGTTAACTTCTTTGCTAACTCTACTTCTTGGTACGCTCCCGAAGTTATAGACGGTTACTTCCTTTCTGTTTACACCGCTGAACCTTACGGCTCACTCGTTTACGTTTCAGATATCGCTAAGAACAGCGCTTTAACCGAAGACGAAATCGAAGCAATTCAAGAAAGCACCGAAGAACAAGTTCTTACTAACCTTGATACTTGCATCAGCCTTGTTTCTGAAAGCAAGCAAGAAGCAATCGATAAGTATATCGAAGATACTTTCGGCGAAGATAAAGAATAATTTAACAAATAATTTTTAGTTAAATATAAGATAAACTCGGCTTAAAAAAGGTCGAGTTTTTCTTTTTTAGGCGGTAAAAAAAGGTCGAAATTTAAAAAGTTTTGCAATAAATTTTTAGCCGAAATCATATATTAAATTAACACCTAATAAACGGTTGTTTTTTTCGTTTATAACTTGCGGTAAATTTTTGGCAAATAATGGAAAGTAAAAAAACAAAAAACGTTCCGCTTTAAAATTACTTGGCCTTTTGTGGAAAAACTGTAAAAACCTATCTATAAGGCAGTTTTTAGGCATTTGGGCAAAAATCGTTATTTTGCCTATTTTTTAGGGCGTTTTAAAATGCAAGTGTGCGTTAATCGCTCTCGAGTGGGGGATTTTTGTGGATAAATTAAAAAATTGTTTAATTTTTTTGAAAATTTTTTTAATTATCACTTGATTATTATTTAAATATATTATATAATAGTGGCAGATAGGATATGCGGAAGTGTATTTTTTTAAAAATACAACCATTTATGAAACCGCAATTTGGTCCAAGAGAGGTTTATTATGAGATTCTGGTTAAACAGCGATGGCAAGAGTGCAGGAGGCAGAAGATTCTTCGCTCGCGTTGAAGAGGTTATGGTCGATAAGGACGGCAAGCCCGTTTACGTTCCCACGCCTGCTCCCGAAGCAATTCAAGAACCCGCTCCCGAAGTAACTCCTGAAGTAGTGGCAGAACCCGTAGTAGTTCAAGAACCAGTTCAGGACGATAGCGCGGTTGTTGGTTTGCTTTCTGAAGTGGTTGGCAAGTGCGACGTTATTATTGATCTTTTAGGCAATAAAGCGCAAGCAGAACCTGCTCCTTGTGAAGAAGTACAAGAAGAAGTTGTTGCAGAGCCCGTAGCAGAAGTAGCTGAAGAAGAAGTTGCTGCAACCGAATACGTGGACTTTGGCGAACAAGAACCCGCAGTATTATTTACCGAAATGAATGCTGCTGTTGAAGTTCCTGCTGAAGTAGAAGCACCTGCTGAAGCAAAAGCACCCGCTCCAAGAAGCAGAAGTTTCGCAGAAAAAATGCGTGATGCATCAGAAGTTCTTCAAGATAGATACGACGATCTTAAGAACTACGCTTTAAGATTTAGAAAACTTAAAGCAAGAATTTCAAGAAAGTTCGATAGTATTAACGCTGGTAGATTCCAGTTTGTTAAACTTGGTCTTGCAGGTAAAACTTTAAAACTTTACCTCAATATGGATATCAATACTACCGATCCCAAGTTCCACTGTAAAGATATGTCTGATAAGAAGACTTACGTAACCGTACCTACTATGCTCCGTATTAAATCTGGTAGAGCAGTTAAGTACGCTAAAATTCTTATCGATCAATGCGCAGAACAACACGGAATGCTTGAAAGAAGAAAACCCTTCGTTGTTGACGCTATGGCGTTAATCGAAGAATTCTTAGCGGCTAAAGAAGCTCCTGATACGGATGAAAATGAAGTTGAAGAAGTTGCTGGTGGCGACGCTGAATAATTAAAAAATAATCGGGATTCTGCCCATACGGTAGAATCCCTTTTTTTAATCTTTTAGGCTTAGTCGCAGGTAATTTTTTATACCCTTGTTTTAGCGGTTGTTTTTTTGCGCTCTTTATTATATAATGTTATATATACGGTTATGCGCGCTATCTTAAATTGCGCTTTATCCCTTTACCGAATTATTAAGCAGGAAATTTTATGAATATCGCAGGCTTACAAAAACTTACCTTATTAGATTACCCCGAACACACCGCTTGCACGGTTTTTACCGCGGGGTGTAATTTCCGTTGCCCATTTTGCCATAATTCAGATTTGCTAATCAAAAAAAGCGGAGATATATCTGAAGAAGAGTTTTTTGAGTTTTTGCGTTCTCGCGTCAATAAGTTAGATGGGGTTTGTATTACCGGTGGCGAGCCATTGCTCCAGCCCGATATTTTGCCTTTTATGCAGAAAATACGCGATTTTGGCTTTAAAGTTAAACTCGATACCAACGGCAGTATTTATTCTAAATTAGAATACGTTGTAAATAACAAACTCTGCGATTACGTCGCTATGGATATAAAAAATGCCCCTGAAAAATATAACCTTTCTTGTGGGGGTATGGTCAACGTAGAAAACGTTAAAAAAAGCGTTCAACTTTTAATGGGGCAGTCCGCCGTAGATTATGAATTTAGAACTACCGTTGTTAAAGAACTTAATTCTTTTAACGATTTTGAAGTGATTGCGCGCTGGATTTCGGGCGCAAAACGCTATTTCTTGCAAAGTTATAAGCATTCCGAAAAAGTTTTAAAAAGCGGTTTTTCGGCTTATTCAGAAGAAGATTTAATAACCCTTTGCGAAAAGATTAAAAAGTGGGGGGTAGAGGGTTGTTATCTTCGCGGTATCTAAAAAATAAACCTTATATGCTTCGCATTTGTCACGAAAACTCCGCTTTTGCTCGGTTATTTACGCGAAAGTAAACGCCCGTCGCAAAATGCTCGTTATTCCTGCCAACTGCTCGCATCTAAGGCTTATTTAACATTTATATGGGAATGAATTTATAAATTATTTTTTTTCAACGCCCTAGTGCATTTGTCACGAAAGATGAGAAATTAACTCGCATCTAAGGCTTATTTAACATTTATATGGGAGTGAATTTATAAATTATTTTTTCATCGCCCTAGTGCATTTGTCACGAAAGATAAGAAATTAACTCGCATCTAAGGCTTATTTAACGTTTATAAGGGAATGAATTTATAAATTATTTTTTCATCGTCCTTATTGCATTTATCACGAAAGATGCTCTTTATTCGGGTTACGTACGGCAAGTACGCGCCCCTTCATAAATGCTCCTTTCCTGCCAACTGCTCGCATCTAAGGCTTGTTTGCATAAAAATAGGCAAATACGCTCCCTTGCAAAAAAGCACAAACGCCTACTCTTGCTTGCAACTAAACGCTTTGCGCTATCGCTTATTTAAAAATTGTTTTTTCTCATCGCCCTAGTGCATTTGTCACGAAAGAAGAATAATCAACTCACATTTTTATTTAAGGTTGATATATGTGTAGGGACGTTAAAAGCGCTTGATAATTGAGTATAAAATAAAATTAAAGGTCAAATATAAAATAGTAAAAAATAAACAATTCGCGTTGTTTTAGCGCAGAATTTTAAGGAAAATAATATGAAAGAAAATAAAAAAGTGGCTGTTTTTATAGACGCCGAAAATATATCCGCGCGTTTTGCCGATAAACTTTTGGCAGAAGCGGCAAACTATGGCGACGTTATTATCCGCCGTGTTTATGCAGACTGGTCTAGTTCTAACGTTCAAGCTTGGAAGGAAGTAATAAGCCGTCATTCATTGCTTGCAGAACAGCAGTTTAACGCCGTAAAAGGCAAAAATTCGGGAGATATTTCCCTTATTATAAACGCCATGATCGTTTTATTTGAACGCGATATAGACGTATTTTGCCTTGCTTCGTCCGATAGCGATTTCACAAGGCTGGTACAAGTTCTTCGCGAACGCGAAAAAACGGTTATAGGGCTTGGGCTTAAACAAACGGCGCAAGCCTTCGTTAACGCCTTTTCTGAATTTATATATTTAGATAGTGAAAATGGCGCGCAAAACGGCAAAGATAAGCAGATTGAAGAAAAGAAAGCTACTAAAGTTCAGTCTGTTTTAGAAGATGATAGACTTAACGCCTTAAAGGAAGTTGTAGATAAACTTATCGAAGAAGACGGCTGGGCGTTGTTTGCCCGTATTGCAACAGAAATGAAAAACAAGTTTTCGGATTTCGTTCCTAGAAACTACAACTGTCGTTCTTTAAAAGAACTTGTTTTCAAAGTATTGCCTTTGCTCGGTAATTACGAAATAGGCACTGCGCAAGACGGAACTACGATGTTTTTAATTCCAGGCCCGCAAACTTTAAATTCTTCAAAAGAAAAGAAGAATACAACTAGCAAAAACGAGCAAAAGCAAAAAAAACCGCTAAAAAACAAGAAACAAACGAAAAAAGGCAAAAATCTTACAAGAAGCGTTCTAAAAAACAGTAGATAATCTTTAAAAATTAAAAACCCGTAGTTACAAAAACTACGGGTTTTTATCTATAAAATTATATTTTTCTTTCGGTTTCAAATTACATGGTTTTCGTTACGTACACGGTAAGATTGCTAACGGTATTAATTATCGCCATAACGGCAATGGGTGAAGCGATTGCAATTATAGCCATATTAAATTGATTTATAAGTTTGTTAGAAAATTTAACGACTAAATGATTAAAGAAGAAATATCCAACTACGTAACCTAAGGTATTTGCAATAAGATCGTTGGTAGAAAAAGTTCCGATAATAGTTATAAGCTGAGTTGTTTCAACCAACAAAGAAACACCAAAGCAGGTAAGCAAACCTTTCAAGTGGGTGTGCTTTTTAAATATTAAAGGAAGATAAATTCCAAAAGGCGAAAAAGCAAGGATATTTAAAATGAAATCTTTTTTATTAAATTTGTGAAAGGGTTTAATATTATAGGTAAGTCGTTCAAAAAAAGTAAGATCTTCAAGTTTGTGATAATTTTTAATTATGGCTTTGTAATTGTTAACTTTAAAGAATACTCCCCAAATTAGAATGGTTAAAAATAAAGCAAATGAAAAAATTAGTAGTGAAGTGAATACTTTTTTGTTGTGTGTTCTTACCTTGTTCATATATTGTTCCCCCGTCGTTGTCTTGGCAGGGCGTATTATATCCTAAAAAATCACACTTGTCAAGGGCAAAAAGGGGTTTTTATTGATGAAATTTTTATTACACTGTGTATTCACGGCGATTTCACAATGTTTACACCGCGTTTTAATTTATACATAATTTGCTCATTTTTTGTAAATTCTTAAATGAATTTTTTATTATTTTTTTACTCGACTTGACGAAATTACGCCTTTTATGGTAAACTGTTTTTAAGGAGAATTATATGCAAGAAAAAAAGGGTATCTATCCACTTACAAGTGAAGAAATTCATTGCCTTAAATCTTTTATGCATCCCATTTGGCAGGAAACTTATTGCTTTTTGCCCAAGGAACAAGTGGATTTATTGTTGAATAAGTATTTTAATCAAGATAGCATTGAAAAATATTTGGCGTTAGGTTATGAATATTATAATTTGTTCGGCGTGGGCGTTTTGGTTATTAAAGAGAATGAAAATGACGTCTATATAGATAAACTTTATCTTACTAAGCAGGCGCGTGGAAAAAATTATCCCCAAAAGGCGTTTGAGTTTTTGGCTTCTCGCGGTAAGAATTTAACTCTTAACGTCAACCGTGAAAATAAGCGTGCGGTTAGTTGCTATTTAAAAAACGGATTTAAAATAATAAAGGAAGAAAATATAGACCTTGGCAACGGTCTTGTTAATTGCGATTACGTTATGCAAAAAAATTGTAAAAGTAAAAAATTGATTATAAGAAAATGTGCAAGCGCAGATATAAACGCCCTTTGCGATTTTTACGGCGAAGTGGTGGATTATCTTTATCAAACAGTTAACTATCCACGTTGGACTAAAGGCGTTTATCCTTGCCGTGAAAGTATTACACAGGCGGTTTTAGCAGGTGATCAGTACGGCGCGTTTTTAGGGGATAATCTGGCTGGCGCATTTGTTTTTAATACCGATACCGCCGGCGATTATTCGGTTGGGGAATGGTCCGCTTGCTTAAAGGACGGTCAGTTTGCCGTTTTACATACTCTTGCAACCCATCAAAATTATTACGGTAGGGGAATTGCAAAACAGATGGTACGTTACTGTTTAAACAGCGCAAAAGAGCAAGGGTATAAGGCGGTTAGGTTAGACGTTGTTCCCGATAACTTTCCTGCCATAAAGTTGTATTCCTCTTTTGGGTTTTCGTTTGCGGGCGAAAAAGACTTAAAGCGTGGGTTTAAGCATATACCTACTTTTTGTTTATACGAGTATAATTTCGGAGAAGATAAATGATTGAAGAAAAAGATTTAATAACCGCTTATAAAAAACAGCTTAAAACGAGCGTAGATTTTATTTGTAAAATTGAAAAATACGAAAAGATCGCCAAAAAATTCGACGAGGTTAAAGCAGTTCTTTCAAGTTTGTTAGAAATGGCGGGCGGAAAAGTTTCTACTGTAGTAGAAGATTATTTAAACGCTGAGCGCGACCTTTTTATTCCGCCCAACGTCAATTTGTGTGAGCCGTATAAAAGTTCGCTAATTCAGGGTTTTGAGAAGCTTAATCAACTATATGAACGCAAAATAGAATTAGGCTGGAAAAACGAAGAAAGAAAATGGATAGATACTATTTTAACGCTTTGCCCAACGCGCGAAATGGAAAGAAATATAAAGAAAAAGTTCGGCAAGAAAGAAGGTGAAAGAATTATATTTCAGGCAAAGAAAGAAATTTGTTCTTACGAAAAAGAAATAAACGTTACGGTGTTTACAGAAGAATATTTAAAATGGCAAAAAGAAAGAAATCGTTTAGATGAAATGTTAGTTCTTTTTGCAAAAACACCCATTGTATTAACTGCCGAAAATAACGTAAACGAAGAAAGCGTAGAGTTTGTAAATTACGATGGCGAATCTTTGATCTTTAACAAAACCGCGCAAATAGATCTTAATGGCG
Organism: Christensenellaceae bacterium; assembly: GCA_045596285.1. GTDB lineage: Bacteria > Bacillota > Clostridia > Christensenellales > Borkfalkiaceae > HGM11416. The sequence goes on from JAZOCA010000110.1 coordinate 17,375, forward strand.
AAAGGTATATTTCGCTTAGTCTTGACGTGGAAAAAGATGGGAGTAAAGAGCGCGAATATTATCTTTATAAGGTGCAAAAAAACACTAACGGTTACTATTTTTTAATGGAAGAAAACGACGATATTATAGACGAAATTTTTGCCAAAGAAGAACGACTTACTACGGACTTTTTGATTGAATATAACAAAAATAAAAAAGCGTAAACATAAATACTAAATATGTGATAATCGCGCTATAGCCCCACTTTTTAACTAAACAATAATAAAAAACGCTTACTTATAGTAGTTTTCTCTACTATAAAGAAGCGTTTTATTTGTTAGTTGATTATTAACTGCAGAAATATAGTTTTTATTTTGTGGGGATGTAAAAATACTGTTCTGGGCCGGTGTCTTTCATAAGTGTTTTCTTGTTTTTAAATTTAGTTGCAAGAAGTATTAAAACGTAAAGGTCACCGCTACATCCGCCAAAATGGTATCCAAATAAAAATGCAGTAACTAAGTAATATATAGGGCTAATATTGTATAGCACGATAAGAAGTGGAATAAATATTAGTGTGAAAAGTGCAAACGGTGATATTACCGCAATTAAAGCGGTTTTTCTATACGTGTAAACGTGCGGAACTCCGCAAAAAGCGCAACTCCAACTTAAGCCAAAGGTAAGTTTTTCGCCCGTTAATAATTTGTATGCAACTCCGTGCGTTAATTCGTGCGTCGCGATGTACGCAATCATTGCTACAAACAAAACGAGAAGTGGCAAGAAGAGTTGAAGGGGATCTGCGGTTATTTTTTCAAATGAAAAATCACTTTTTAAGCGCAAAAACAGAATTGCGAAAGTTAGCACTATCGCGCAAATTAAAAGAGCAATTAAATTGAATATGATTCCAAATTTTGCATCTTTAGCATTGATGTAAAGTACCTGTTTATAGTTTAAAGGTAATTCTTTTTCATAATTTTGTTCTTTTGTGCGGTTCATTTTATCCTTATATAAAAGTGTGGTTAAAACTTAATAGAAGTTGTTTGATATTAATTATTTGTTTTTTGTTTTTTTAACAAGGCAGATTGCCGTGCGGGTTGGTAAGTAAATAGGCAGTACGTACTCGCCTTTTTCGTTCTTTATTGCTTCGTATTCTACCGCGTGTGCAACGCGCCCGTAACCGCCGTAACACCAGTCGTCTGAAGAAAGGGCAACTTTGTAAACGCCTTTATCTTTTACTTTAATAACGTATCCTTCGTAAGAGTTCGTGGGACTAAAATTAAATAGGAAAGTAATTCCACCGCGCTTAAAAAGAATAACTTGTTTATCGCCGTCTACGTAAAAAGATTCGGGTGCTTTAGCAAAAACTTTGCGTTTTTTACATAATGCAATCATATCTTTATCGAAGTCTGCAAGATAGTGGTATTTAAGATTTTTATCGTCTACTAAATGCCATTGACGGCGACAGTAGAAATAACTCCATCCGTTGCCTTCGCGGGGGAAATCTATCCATTCGGGGTGGCCGAATTCATTTCCCATAAAGTTCAAATATCCTTCTCCACCTGCACTTAACGAAATCATACGTATAAGTTTGTGTAGGGCAATACCGCGCGCAATAATATCGCTATTGCTGTTTTTATCCATTGCGGTATACATTTCTTTATCACATAAGCGGAAAATTATGGTTTTATCGCCAACAAGCGCTTGGTCGTGTGATTCACAATAACCTATATATTTTTCGCCCGGACGGCGAGAAGTAAGTTCGTGCCAAATTTGCCAAACGTTCCAAAATTCATCCGGTTGATCTTTTATAAGTTTAATCCATAAATCGGGCTCGCCCATAGCAAGCCTGTAATCAAAGCCGATTCCACCTTCTTTAATGGGCAGGCACATGCCCGGCATTGCAGACATATCTTCCGCTATGGTTATTGCATTTGGGTTTACTTCGCGAATTAACTCGTTTGCAAGTTGTAAATAGGTTATTGCTTCGGTGTCTGTATTTAAAGAAAAATACTTACTGTAATCGGTAAACGCCGTGCCCAAGCCGTGATCGTGGTAAATCATTGAAGTAACACCGTCGAATCTAAACCCGTCGAAACGGAAGTTCGTAAGCCAGTATTTAAGGTTAGATAATAGGAAGTGCAAAACTTCAGGCTTTGCGTAGTTAAAAAGTTTAGTGCCCCAAGCAGGGTGGTCGCCCCTTGCCCCTTCGTGGAAGAACTGATAAGAAGTTCCGTCAAATTCGTTAATGCCTTCGGCCGTGTTTTTTACTGCGTGAGAATGAACCACGTCTAAAAGCACGGCTATACCTAAAGCGTGGGCTTTATCTATAAGTTCTTTTAGTTCGTTTTCGTTGCCGTATTTTGAAGAGGGAGCAAAAAAATTAGAAACTTGGTAGCCAAACGAGCCGTAGTAGGGGTGTTCCATTATCGCCATAATTTGTATTACGTTATAGCCCGCCTTTTTTATTCTTGGCAAAACGCAGTCTGCAAATTCTTTATAAGACGCGACCTTTTGTTCTTCGGTAGCCATCCCTATATGACATTCGTATATAAATAGATTTTTCTTTGGTTTGAAGTGATTTCTTCTCCATTTATATTCGGGAAGATCAACTATAACGCCACACCAGCTATAATCGGTGGGATTTTGTTCTACACGGCGAATATATAGCGGAATTCTATCTAGAAGTTTGCCTTCGTGCTTTATAATGGCTTTAACGTGGCAACCGTTATAAAGCGTTTCTCTTCCGTCAATATAAATCTCCCAAACGCCGTTACCAACCTTTTTCAAGGGCAATTCACACCATTGCCAGTTATTAAAATCGCCCGTTAAATATACTTCTTCCGCAGCGGGCGCCCATTCGCGGTAAAACCACCCCTTTTCGGTTTTGTGAAAGCCAAAATATTCGTGGGCGTTTGCAAAGTCGTTTAAACTTTTTGCACTGCTTAAAATCGCGCCTTTCGCAGAGTAATAGTTATGCATTCTTTTTTCTACGTCTTCTTTATAAGGCAGTAGTAAAGGATCTCGCTTAAAAATCTTATATTCCATGTTTCCCTCTTGTAATTTTGTTACTATATAATTATATACCCCTTTTTAGATTATGTCAATATAAAAGGGCAAAAAAGTTTTTTGCAAATTTTGCCGTTATAATTGCATAATATAAAAAAGTGGCGCTATAACACGGTTATCGCCACATTTTATACTTTAATTATTATTTATTACGACCAAAAAGTTTAGCAAATAATCCCACTTTCTTATCGTTTTTATATTGTAACTTTTGTTCTTTTCCGTTTGCCCAGTAGTAAGTTCCGTCGCCGTTTTTTTGATTGTTTTCCCAAAGTCCAACGTAAATATCGCCAGAGGGAAAATACCAAATTCCCTTTCCGTGAAGATTGCCGTTTATAAATTGACCTTCATAGCGGTTTCCGTCTGCCCAGTAGTATACACCTTGCCCGTTATATAAATCGTTTTTAAATTCTCCTTCGTATTTGCTTCCGTCTGCGCAGTAATAAACGCCGTTACCCTCAAACAGTCCGCCTTTAAAATCGCCAACGTATTGCGCTCCGTTAGAAAAATATCTTATCCCTTTTCCGTGTGGCAATCCGTTAAGGGTTTCCCCTTCGTATTTGCCGTTTTCGTAGTACAAAGTTTCCATAAAAATCTCCATAAATCAATCTTATAAACAGTTTAGTCTATTTTAAAAATTTTGTCAAGTGTTTTGTTATAATATAATAAAGGGGATAATAAAGCCACTATCAAAAACTGATAGCGCGAAAAGGTCGTTTAGGTTTAAAGCAAAAATAAAAGTGGCGATAATCGTCTTATATCGCCACTTTTTATATTTTAATCGCAGATTTCATCTTCTTCTACTTCAACCGAAATAAATTCTACGTTGCCTAAGTTGTTTTCACCCTTTATAGTTATGTGCTTTTGATTTGCGACGTATTCTTTGGGTTTAAATGACTTAACGTGTGCAAGCGAATTGTCTATTTCGCAGTCTACTGCCCAGTTTTCGGGGATGTAAAAGATTACTTTTCCTAAATTGTTATCTAAATTTATAACGCCTTGTCCGTCGTAAAGTTTTGTGTTGGTAAAGTAAATTTCCGCCTTGCCCATGTTTACTTCAATGTCTTTGTCTACTTTGGTAGAACAATCTATATAGTAAACGCTGTTTTCTTGAGTTACTTCCTTGAATTTTTTCTTCGCTTCTTTCCCCGTGAAAACGTATTCTTTTCCATCCTTTTTGTAGGTAAAAGTAAATTTGCTAAATATTAACGAAAAACCAGCAGTAAGTAAGATTGCTATAAGTAAAAATGTCCAAGTAGAAGCGATTTCGCCGTTTGGTTTATTAAGTAGATATATGGCTATCTCTTTTTCGAATATCATTATAATAAAGATTAATGGGAAGAATAAAACGGTAAAGTTTTTTCGCACCATTTGGTCTATTATAAAAATAATTAAGGCGATTGCTAAAATAATTTTCCAAACCGAAATGCTTTCCGGTAAGCCAAAATTTACGCCAAGCGCGTTAAGCGCTAAAATTATTGCAGAAAGTATAAATAAAATTCCCCACGTTACGTTTTTCATAATCTATGCTCCTTTGGTTAATATTTTTTGTATACGTTGGCAGTTTTTATAGCCCACGAAGGCTATATACGCGTTCTTTTAGGTATTTATAGTAAGAGCGGGAAGCGTAAGCTACTTTGTCGCTTGAAGCAAAAGTTATTTTGCTTGGCCCGGTTAGATTGTGCGATATAGAAGAAATTTGTAAGGCGTTTATTATGCAGGATTTGCTTGCCCTTAAAAAATAAGGCGGTAAACTCTGTTCAAGCGCGCCAAGCGTTTTTTCTGATGTGGTAAAAATTCTATCTTTGGTATGGGCGAAAATTTTACCTTGCGACGGTTCGAAAAATAAAATCTTTTTATATGGCACGTAGAATTCCGTTTCTCCTATGAACAAAACCTTTTCCGCATCTTCGTTAATTAAATATTCTATGATGTTTTCTATTCGTTTCACCTTTTCCGTTCGAGATTTACACCGTATAACGATTTCTTCGCTTTCGTTTGGCGAAACTTCTACTTTAAGTTTCATTTGTGAATTCCTTTTTTTTGTTGGTTGAAGTATAACACTTAATAGCGGTTTTGTAAAGAGATATTTGATAAAAAGTGTGTATTTAGGGCTAAAAGGTAAATTTTCTATGCTAATTATAACGTAATGCTTTTCACAAAATCCGATTGAAAAGATATATTTATTATCTAAAAATTAATCGTTTATAGTGGTGCAGCATAAAATAAAAGCGCGAAAAGGTCTCGCGCTAAAATATTATTTAATTTTTTTCTTTATTACCTGAAGAGCGCTTGTGAAATACTGTTTATATGAAAATTTAACCTTGCTTATAATTTCACCGGATAAAATAATCCTTTCGTCGCGCTTGTTATAGGGGATTTTTGCCAAAACGTCGGTAGAGTGAAGATTGCAATAATCGGTTAACTTATCGTAATGGGTTAACAATTTATTGATTATTACGCCATAGGGCTTTGCGGTGAGTTTGCAAAGGCGAATAATAGCTTTAAATTGCTCGAAGTCAAAACTGCTACCTTCGGTTACGATTACGCAGTAATCGCACAGTTTTAGTGCGGTAATAAATTGTGGGGTTGTGCTTTCGGGCATGTCTAAAATAGCGTTTTCGCCTTGTAAATAATCAACGGCACATTCTGAAGCGGCGCTTAAATTTTCTTCACGTGTGTTAAGCGAAAGAACTTTTATCTTTTCGTATTTTTCAACAAAAATTTCACCTATTTGTTCTTCCTTTCCATTAAGTAGTTGCTTTTCGCATGAAAGAGTGCATTTACCGCTTGGGCAACCCTTGCAAAATAAAGAGATATCTTCTTCGGTTTTTAGGTAGCATTTTTTAGCGCAGGCATTAGCGCATTTATCGCAATTTCCGCAAAGGCTCTCGGTTAAATTTTCGGTATGCCAAACGGCTTTTAGCGTATCTATTTTTTCCCCTTTAAATAGGGTAGAGCCAAAAGCGGGAAGGTTAAGATCTATATAATTAATAGAGCAAGAGTGGGCAAAGTTCGTTGCGATAAAAGTTGCGCCCGATCCCTTAGAAGTTGATACTACTGCTATTTTCATTCGTTGCACCTAAGTTTAAAAGCATATTTATTTCATTATATCATTATAGGGGGCAAAAAGTCAAAAGTTTTTTAAATAATTATTAAATTATTTATCTTGCTCACCTTTTTAAAAAGAATCGAACTTGCCGATAATCGACTTATAGAGTGGTTTTTGATAAAAAAAGGGGGGTGTTAGTTTAAATTTTGCTTCCATTATCCCGCGTGATTATTTCGGTTTTTGCCTTGGAGTTTATTTCTTTTGTTAATTAAGGGGTATTTGCGCTGTTGCTTGTAATGTTTTTAATTATTAAAAAAGCCCAACGGGGAGGTCGGGCTTTTAAGGTAGATTAGTTGTCTTTTTTAAGTTCTTCTAAAATTTGCATTAGAAGTTTATCCGTAGAGCTTGGTTCTGCAGGAGCAGCGGGAACTACAACGGTCTTCTTGGGAAGGTTTGCAGGATCTCTTTTTTCCATTCTTGCCATCCATTTTGCTTCTATTGCGCTAAGTTCTTCATCAGCATCTAATTTCTTTTGAATAGACGCTTTCATGTTTGCGTTTACGTCAAGCGTTTTTTGAATTCCAACCACAACTTTAACGAATACGAACACGGTAATTGCTATAATAAGGAAATTGATTATCGCTTGAATAAACGTGCCGTAGTTAAGCGTGATTGCGGGGGTTACAACTTCACCTAAATCGTTTAAAACTTCAGGCTTTAAAATCGCCTTTAGTTCGGTTAGGTCGGTACCGCCTGTAACGATGGAAATAACGGGGGTGATAATATCTTTTACTAAGCTGTTTACGATTGCAGAAAAAGCAGAACCGATAATAACACCGACAGCCATATCCAAAACGTTGCCTTTGGAAATAAACTTTTTAAAATCTGCGAAGAATTTTTTCATTTTCTTCCTCCCGTAATAATATAAAATGTGATTTATTAAATCGTCCGGCGCTTTAGCGAAACGCGTTGCTCCGTGAGATTTTAATGTTTTTTTATCGCGAAAACCCCAAAGTACCGCTATAAAATCAATATTGCAGTTTTTAGCAGTATCGGCATCCGTTTCGCCGTCCCCAACTAAAAGGGCGTCTTCTTTTGCGATATTAAGTGATGATAAAATATATTCAACCCCGCTTGGGTCGGGTTTTAGCGGTGCATCTTCTTTATTGCCTAAAACTACGTCGAAAGCGTCGCTACCAAATAATTTATCACAAAGTTCCTTGGTTGCTTGATGCGGTTTGTTAGAAAGAACCGCCGTTTTTATACGTGCGCGTTTTAGTTCTTTTAAAAGGTCTTTTATTTTATCGTAAGGAGTTGCAAATTTTGTAACGTCGTTATTATAAAGGCTTTTAAAAGTTTGGCAAAGTTCGTTTGCCTTTTCTTCGCTACGGCATGCGCGCAAAGCAAAATTATAAGCGCCGTTTCCAACGTACTTTTTTGTTTGCTCTTCACTAATTTGGTCAAATCCGTGAATTTTTAGCGCTTCGTTCATAAAATAGCAAAGGCTTTTTGTGGTGTTAACTAACGTTCCGTCTAAATCGAAAATTACGAGTTTTTTCATGGTTGTTATTTCGTTAAAAGTGCGCTTATAGCGCGATTAACGCCTATTTTAATGAATAAATACCGTTTATGGTTACATTCTTTCGGGTGCACAAATACCTAAAAGAGCTAAAGCGTTTTCTAAAGTAATTCTTACCGCTTTGGTAAGTGCTAAACGGAATTTAACCCTTTCTTTGTCTTCTGCAGTTAAAATTTTGCATTCAAAATAGAATTTGTTGTAAAGTTTAGCAAGTTCTATAGCGTAGCGTGTAACGAAAGAAGGTTCTAACTTTTCCGCTGACGCGGATACGGTTGATGGGAAAGCCGAAAGTTGGGCTATAAGGTCGTATTCGCAACTTTCAAGGGTAGAAGGCATAGTGAAATCCCCGTAAGGAATATCGCTTTTTGCAAGTACGCCAAAGCAACGAGCAGCGGTGTATTGAACGTACGGGCCGGTTTCGCCGTCAAAGTTTAAAACTCTATCGTAAGAGAAAGTGATATCTTTGATTTTGTTATTAGAAAGCGCGCCGAAAACAACTGCGCCAACACCAACGTCACGCGCGATTTTTTCTTTGTTTTCTAGGTTGGGGTTTTTTTCGTTTATAACCGCAGAGCATTTTTCAATGCATTTTGCAATTACGTCTTCAAGCCAAACTACCTTGCCTTTACGGGTGCTCATAGAGCCTTCTTCTAAAGAAACCATACCGTAAGCAACGTGTATCATATCTTTGTGCCAAGGCTTGCCAAGTAATTCTAAAACCTTAAAAATTTGTTGGAAATGAAGGTTTTGTTGGTAAGCAACCACGTATAAGCACTTATCGAAATCGTAAACGTTTTTGCGGTAATAAGCGGCAGCTAAATCGCGAGTTGCGTAAAGAGACGCTCCGTCTGAACGTAAAATAAGGCATGGTGGCATATCGTATTTGGTAAGATCTACTACCATTGCGCCGTCGCTTTCGGTAAGAAGTCCTTTTTCCTTTAATTCATCTATAACGGGTTGCATTTTATCGTTATAAAAACTTTCGCCAGCGTAAGAATCAAACTTTATGTTTAATAAATCATAAATCTTTTCGGTTTCGGCAAGAGTAAGTGATTTAAACCAGTTAAACAGTTCAAGCGCTTTCTCTTCGCCTTCTTCAATGTGCTTAAAGTAAGAACGCGCCACGTCGTCCATTTCGGGATGGATTTCGCTTTCTTCGTGATATTTAACGTAAAGGCGGGTAAGTTCTTTTAATCCGCCTTTTTCAACGGTTTCTTTATCCCCCCAAGCCTTATAAGCATAAATCAACTTGCCGAACTGCGTTCCGTAATCGCCAAGGTGGTTAATGCCAACCGCGTTGTATCCTAAGAAATTGAATATTTTATAAAGCGCGCTACCCAAAACGGTGGTGCTTAAGTGCCCTATATGAAAGGGTTTTGCTATATTTATAGAAGAATAGTCTATACAAATAGTCTTTCCCTGTCCTTCGTTAGAAGAACCGTAGTTTTTTCCTTCTTCAAGTACTTTTTGCAGAGTTTTAAGGGCAAAACCCGCGCGATTAACCGTGAAATTAAGGTATCCGTTTACCGCTTTAACTCCGGTTATATCGTCGTCTGTTTCAAAAGATTTAGCAAGGTCTTCAGCTATCATCACGGGCGATTTGCGAAGAGCTTTTGCAAAGCGGAAGCAGGGTAGGGCGTAATCGCCCATATCTTGTGAAGGGGGTGCCGTTATAAAAGATGCAATTTCTTCCGCGCTTACCCCGTCTATATTGAGTTTGTTTGCAATATGCTGTTTATAGTTCATAAATACTCCAAAAACAAATTTTCAAATTCGTAATTACATTAACAAGTAAATATTTTAACACAATTTGTTTATTTTGGCAACAATTTATTGAAATAATTGTTTATTTATTGTATAATAAATAACAGTCGCTTTTAGCTTTGGGTTGGATTGAATGAAAAAAGTCCGCATTAAAGCGCGATATCGGTAAAATATAGATAGAAATATAAATACGAAACCGCTTTTGCGGTTAAGAGGTGAAAAATGAAATTAGGGGTTGTGGGGCTTCCCAACGTAGGTAAATCTACGCTTTTCAACGCAATTACTCACGCAGGTGCGCAAGCGGCTAACTTTCCTTTTTGTACGATAGAACCAAACGTTGGTATCGTTGCCGTGCCCGACGAAAGATTAGATAAACTCGCTGCGTTATACGCAAGCAGAAAAATTACTCCCGCAAGCATTGAATTCGTAGATATAGCAGGACTTGTTAAGGGCGCTTCTAAGGGCGAAGGGCTTGGCAATAAGTTCCTATCGCACATTCGTGAAGTAGATGCAATCGTGCACGTCGTTCGCTGTTTTGCAGATGATAACGTAACCCACGTAGAAAACGGAGTAGACCCCGTACGCGATATTTCAATTATCAATTTAGAGCTTATTTTAGCGGACTTAGAAAGCGTTACCAAGCGTTTAGATAAGGCTAAAAGTTATATTAAAACTGGTGATAAAAAGTATAAAATAGAAGCAGATCTTCTTCAACGCATTTACGATTGTTTGGCGGAAGAAAAGCCCGTTTACTCGCTTGAGTTTAACGAAGAAGAACAAAAATACGTCAACGGTTTATTCCTTTTAACTACTAAACCCGTTTTATACGCTGCAAATATCGGCGAAGAAGATATAGGTAAAGATGAAAGCGAACTTCCCCTTGTTCAAAGGGTAAAAGAATACGCTCAAAAAGAAGGAAACCAAGTTTTGGTTATTTGCGCTAAGGTAGAAGAAGAAATTTCCCAGCTTCCCCCCGAAGACGCTCAGTTATTCCTTGACGATTTAGGGCTTACCGAAAGCGGGCTTAATCGCTTGGTAAAAACTTCTTACAAACTACTAGGTTTAATAAGTTATTTAACTGCAGGTGAAACCGAAACGAGAGCGTGGACTATTACTGAAGGGACTAAAGCGCCCCAAGCGGCGGGTAAAATACACTCTGACTTTGAACGCGGTTTCATTAAGGCGGACGTAGTTGAATACCAAACCTTACTTGAATGCGGTAACTATACCAAGGCTAAAGAAGCGGGTAAAGTTCGTTCGGAAGGCAAGGAATACGTTATGAAGGACGGCGACGTCGTATTGTTTAAATTTAACGTAAAAATCCGCCTATAAGTCGATTAACGCCACTTTTGCAATTTTTTCTTAAAAATATGGGTAAAAATAGTGTTAATCGCGCTATAGATAGGTTTTTTGTGAAAAAAAGAAAGATGGATAGAAAAAACTGATTAAATTTTTGATTATAAACTTTATAATAGGTGTTTGTGTTTTGGCGATTGCTTACTTCTTCTCTCGTTACGTAACGGATGAAGGAATAACCCTTACTTGGCATGAAGAGGCGGGCAGGCCTTTCGTAACCAACTTAATAGGCACGTTTGGTGTTTTGTTCCTTTTTACGGGGACTGTAAGTTTGATCTCTTCGTTTGTTTTCTTTGGTAGTCAACGCGAAGAAAAATAGCGATAATCGCCTTATAGCCCGACTTGTTTAAATAAAAATAAACTTTTGGCAGTATTTATACTGCCTTTTGTTAATGGGTGTAATATGCACGAGAATATAAAAAAGCGATTTAAGTCTAATCGTGAAGTGGATATGACAAACGGGAAACTTCTTCCCAAAATATTAAAATTTGCCTTACCGCTTATGGCAACCGGTGTTTTACAGCTTTTGTTTAACGCGGCGGATATGGTGGTGGTTGGGCAGTTTGTTGGAGACGTTGCCTTAGCAGCGGTTGGTGCAACAACTAACATAGTAAACTTACTGGTAAATCTCTTCATGGGGCTTTCGATAGGCGCGGGCGTTGCGATGGCAAAACATTACGGTGCGAAAAACGAGGAAAACGCTCAAGAACTGATACACACGGCAATGCCTTTATCATTAATACTTGGCGTCTGCGTTTTAATTATCGGTTTATCTTTGGCGCGCCCGATGTTGATACTTTTAAAAACCCCAGAAAACTGTTTGCCCTTATCTAACGAATATCTTTCAATTTACTTTTTTGGCGCGCCCTTTTTACTCGTATACAATTTTGGCGCATCTATACTCCGTGCGATAGGGGATACCGTTCGCCCATTAATTTATTTGACTATTGCGGGAGTTCTAAACGTAATAGTAAATCTTATAACCGTTTTATGTTTTGATATGGGTGTTGCGGGCGTTGCTTATGCTACTATAACTTCGCAAGGTGTATCTGCCGTTTTGGTCGTTATCTCTATGCTAAGGGAAAAGGGTTATGCAAGATATTCAATTAAAAATTCAAAAATACGCAAAAAACCGCTTTTTGATATTTTAAGGCTGGGCGTTCCTTCAGGTATTCAAAGTTCGCTATTTTCAATATCAAATTCATTAATTCAGTCCACGATAAACGGCTTTGGCGATACTACCTTGGCGGCAAACACCGCTGCGCAGGGGCTTGAAGGGTTTGTGTTTGTCATAATGAACTCGGTTGCAACAACTGCGTCAACCGCAGTAGGGCAAAATTACGGCGCGGGTAACATAAATAGAATAAAAGCATCTGTTTTTCGTTGTTTAATATGCAGTATCTCTTTTTCTATTACCGTTAGCGCGTTGATGTATATACTAAGAGAGCCTTTGATTTCGCTATATACTAAAAATCCGGATGCGATAGCTATTGCAAGCGAAAGAATGGCTATTATTCTGGCTACGTATTGTTTCTTTGGGCTTATGGACGTAATGACGCAATCTATGCGCGGTATGGGCTATTCTGTCGTCCCCATGTTTATAGTTTTGTTCGGTACGTGCTTTTTCAGGGTTGCCTGGATATATACGGTATTCCCACTAAATCCGGTGTATACAAACGTAATTTGGTCTTATGCGGTAAGCTGGATTTTGACGTTGATTATTGCGGTAATAGTATTTATTTTCATTTATAAAAATCGCAAAAAACAGCTGTTAAACAGTGTGGAAGTCGCATAAAAAGCGAAGTTTTGTAAAAATAATTTATAATTAAAAAGTGTAGCGCACTATAATTTGCAACAAGCAAAACGTAGTGCGCTTTTTTACGCCCGTTTTTAAGGGCGCAAAAATCGAGCGTAAAGGGATGTTTTTTTTTAGAATGGTGTAGCTTTGCGAATAAAACACAACAAATTGTGGTTTAAAAGGTATAAAATACAAAATATGTAAAAAATCATTAAAAAATCACTTTTCTTTTTGTTTAATGACACACACGGGCAAGTTGTGATTTTTTATTTTTTTGACTGATTTTTTAAAAATAAGGGCAGTATGGTTGCGTTTTGCTTATATATAATATATAATAAAGTCGCGCGCGAAAATTCGCGAAAAAAAATTTAAAAAAATTTTAAATAGTAGTGAAAAACAGTTGACTAAGTTGACGGAATGTGGTATCCTATGTAGGCTGTGTAATTTGGGTTGAGATAAAAAGTTACTTAATCCTTGATTTTTTGCGGACTCCGGAACTCCGCAGAAGCAAAAAGGAAGATAATTTTTATTGACAATTGTGGGGATTAGATCCCTGCGACTAACCGACCCGTAGGTAGTAATATCATCTGCTTTAAACACACAGCGCAGATGATTTTTTTATTGCCTTTAGGTTGACACGCACGGCAAAGTTGTAAGTTCTGTAGTCCAAAAAAAGAAAATGCCATGGCTACGGGGCAAAAAAGTTAGTATAAATCGGAGGTTTTAAAATGGCAGGTCAAAAAATTAGAATCAAACTTGCGGCATACGATCACGAAATGGTAGATCAAGCAACGCAAAGAATCGTTGAAACGATGAAGAAAGCAGGCGCTAAAATCAGCGGTCCTATCCCCCTACCCACAGAAAAGGAAATCGTAACGATTATTCGTTCACCGCACAAATACAAAGATAGCCGTGAACAGTTTGAAATTAGAACTCACAAGAGACTTATTGATATTTATTCAACAAATGCGAAGATTTTGGATAGCATCCACCTTCCCGCTGGCGTTGACGTAAAAATAAAGCTGTAAAAGCAAAATCACAGGAGGTAGAACTTTATCTATGAATAAAGCAATCGTAGGAAAGAAATTAGGCATGACTCAAGTCTTTTCCGCAGACGGAAAAGTAACCCCGGTCACTGTCGTTTTAGCAGGTCCTTGCCCCGTTGTACAAGTTAAGACGGTGGAAAGAGATGGGTACTCAGCAGTTAAAGTAGGTTTTGAAAAGATCAGAGAAAACTTACTAACTAAGCCTGAATTAGGTCAATTTAAGAAAGCTGGCGTAGAAGCTTGCAGATACTTAAAGGAATTCAAGCTTGATAACGTTGCTGAATACGAAGTAGGCAAAGCAATTACCGTTGAAGTTTTTAAAGAAGGCGACAAGGTTGACGTTGTAGGTCACACTAAAGGTCACGGTTTCAGCGGTGTAATTAAGCGTTGGAATCAACACAGATTAAAAGAAACGCACGGTGTTGGCCCTGTACACAGAGAAGTTGGTTCTATGGGCGCAATCAGTAATCCCTCAAGAGTATTCAAGAATAAACACCTTCCCGGTCAATACGGTCACGAACAAGTAACCGTTCAAAACCTTGAAGTTGTTAAGGTTGATACCGCTCGTGGCGTATTACTCATCAAAGGTGCAATCCCCGGTCCTAAGGGCGGAATGGTTTGCATCACGGATAGCGTAAAGGCTTAAGGAGATTGAAGAACAATGGCTAACGTAAAAGTATATAACATGCAAGCAAAGGAAGTTGGTGCTATCGAACTTAACGAAGCGCTCTTCCAAATGGAATATAACGAACCTCTAATTCACCAAGCAGTAGTAACCCGTCTTGCAAACGAAAGACAAGGTACTAAAAGCTCTCTTACCAGAAGCGAAGTAAGAGGTGGTGGTAAGAAGCCTTACCGTCAAAAAGGTACTGGTAACGCTCGTCAAGGTTCAACTAGAGCACCTCAATGGATTAAGGGTGGCGTAGTATTCGCTCCTAAGTCAAGAGATTTCTCTAAGAAGATGAACGTAACTGCAAGAAGAACCGCTATGTTCTCTGCACTTTCTAAAAAGGTTGCAGACGGCGAATTCTACGTTATTGACGAAGTTGCAGTAGCAAACGGCAAGACTAAAGAAATGGTTGCATTCTTAGAAGCATTCAAGTTTGAAAAGAGCGTGCTTATCGTAATGTGCAACTCTGATGAAAAAGTTATCAGAGCAGCAAGCAACCTTGAAAAACTTCAAACTCTCCCTGTAGAACAACTTAACACTTACGATATCGTTAAGAATGCAGTTGTTGTTCTCGCTAAGGGATCTGTTGAAAAATTACAGGAGGTTTACGGAGAATAATGGAAGCAAGAGATATTATTATTGCCCCCGTTCTTACCGAAAAGAGCTATCAAGATATCGAAAGCAAAAAGTACGTTTTCCGCGTTGCTAAAAACGCTAACAAAACGGAAATCAAAGCAGCAGTAGAAAGCATTTTTGAAGTAAGTGTAGAATCAGTTCACACAGTTAACTGCCGCGGTAAGAAGAAAAGAATGGGTAGATACGAAGGTTACACCCCCGCTTATAAGAAAGCAATCGTAAAACTTAAAGAAGATAGCAAGGCAATTGCATTCTTTGAGTCATTGTCCTAAGTAGGAGGAAGATAGAAAATGGCTATTAAGAGATATAAACCTACTTCAGCTGCACGCCGTTTTATGTCGGTAAGCAGTTATGAAGAAATCACCTGCACAAAGCCCGAAAGATCACTTCTTGAAGACAAGAGACATACAGGTGGTAGAAATGCAAACGGTAGAATCACCGTAAGACATCACGGTGGCGGTAACAAGACCAAATACCGTATTATCGATTTCAAGAGAAACAAAGACGGTATCCCCGCTGTTGTTAAAACTATTGAATACGATCCTAACAGAACTGCAAATATCGCTCTTTTACAATACGCAGATGGCGAAAAGAGATATATTATCGCTCCTATCGGTTTAACGGTTGGCGACAAAGTTTTAAGCGGTGAAACTGCAGATATTAAAGCAGGTAACGCTTTAAAGATTGAAAACATTCCCGTTGGTACAATGATTCATAACATTGAACTTCAACCCGGTAAAGGTGGTCAAATTGCAAGAGCAGCTGGTATGAGCGCTCAGCTTATGGCTAAAGAAGGTGCTTACGCACACGTTAAGATGCCTAGCGGTGAAATGAGACTTATCAACGTTAGATGTAAAGCTACCATCGGTCAAGTTGGTAACTTAGATAACGAAATCGTAAGAGTTGGTAAAGCTGGTAAGAAGAGACATATGGGTATTAGACCTACCGTTAGAGGTTCTGTAATGAACCCCTGCGATCACCCCCACGGTGGTGGTGAAGGACGCTCACCCATCGGTAGACCCGGTCCCGTTACTCCTTGGGGTAAACCTGCACTTGGCTACAAGACCAGAAAGAAGAAGAACAGAACTAGTAAGTTCATTCTTAAGAGAGTGAACTAAGGAGGTCGCTGAGAAATGAGTAGAAGTGTTAAAAAAGGACCTTTCATTCAACCCAAATTGCTTGAAAGAGTTGAAAAAATGAATGCCGAAAACAAAAAGTCCGTACTTAAAACTTGGTCAAGATCATCAACGATCTTCCCCCAAATGGTAGGTCATACTATCGCAATTTACGACGGCAGAAAGCACGTTCCCGTATACATCACGGAAGACATGGTTGGATGCAAGCTCGGCGAATTCGCTCCCACCAGAACATTCAAAGGCCACGCAGGCTCAAAGACTACGGGCTAATCGGAGGTAACAGAGTAAAATGGCTGGAAATACCAAAAAGAAAACCCTGAGAATTCAGGAAACGAAAGATAGAAGACCCAGAGCGGTTGCCAAATACATCAGAATCTCTCCTTACAAAGTAAGAGTTGTTCTTGACCTTATCAGAGGTAAGAGTGTAGTAGAAGCTGTTGCTATTTTGGAAAACACGTCAAAGGCAGGGGCAGATCCCATTAAGAAAGTTGTTGAATCTGCTGCAGCAAACGCAGAACACAACCTTCAAATGAACAGAGGCGATCTTAAGGTTGCTGAATGTTATGCAGATATGGGCCCCACTTTAAAGAGAATGCAACCCGTAAGCAAAGGCAGGGGTTACAGAATTCTTAAAAGAACAAGCCACATCACAGTTGTGCTTGACGCAATTAAGTAGGAGGACGCTATGGGACAGAAAGTTAATCCGCACGGTTTAAGAGTAGGCGTTATTAAAGGCTGGGATACCCAGTGGTACGCTAACAAAAAAGATTTTGGTGCGAACGTTAAAGAAGATTACGAAATTAGAAAATTCCTTAAAAAGCAATACTATGCTGCAGCAGTTACCACTATCGGTATCGAAAGAGCAGCTAACAGAATTGCTATCACTATTCATACCGCTCGTCCCGGTGTTCTTATCGGTAAAGCAGGCGCAGAAGTAGAAGTAATTAAGGCAAGCATTGCAAAACTTACCAAAGGTAAACAGGTTGCTATTAACATTGTAGAAGTTAAGAAACCCGATTGCGACGCTCAACTTATTGCTGAATCTGTTGCAGGTCAACTTGAAAAGAGAGCATCATTCAGAAGATGTATGAAACAAGCTATTGGCAGAGCTATGCGTCTTGGCGTTAAAGGTGTTAAGATCATGGTTAGCGGAAGACTTGACGGTGCTGAAATCGCACGTAGCGAACAGTATCACGAAGGTTCTATTCCTCTGCAAACTCTCCGCGCAGACATCAACTACGGCTTCGCTGAAGCACACACCACTTTCGGTGTAATCGGCGTTAAGGTTTGGGTATACAATGGTGAAGTTCTTGGCGGAATTAAGAAACAAGGAGGCAACGCTTAATCATGTTAATGCCTAAAAGAGTTAAAAGAAGAAAAGTACAACGCGGCAGAATGAAGGGTAAAGCACACAAGGGTAACGTTCTCGCATACGGCGAATTCGGCCTTGCTGCAGAAACTTGCGCGTGGGTTACTTCTAACCAAATAGAAGCTGCCCGTATCGCAATGACCAGATTCATTAAGCGTGGCGGTCAAGTATGGATCGATATATTCCCCCACAAACCTATCACAGCTAAACCTGCTGAAACTCGTATGGGTAGCGGTAAGGGTAGCGTAGAATACTGGGTAGCAGTAGTTAAACCCGGCAGAGTAATGTTTGAAATCGCCGGCGTTAACGAAGCAGATGCAAGAGAAGCTTTACGTCTCGCATCACACAAATTACCCTGCAAATGCAAAATCGTAAAGAAAGAAATTTCAGAAGGCGGTGAAGGCTGATGAAAGCAAAAGAAATTCATAATATGACAAATGACGAGTTAGCAACTAAGTTAGCTGGTCTTAAAGAGGAGCTTTTTAACCTTCGCTTCCGTCACGCAACCGGGCAACTCGAAAACCCCAACGTATTAAAGACGGTTAAGAAGGATATTGCCAGAGTTAAGACCGTAATTCGCGAACGCGAACTCAAGGCTAACTAAGGTGGAGGTAAAGAGTTATGGAAAGAAATCTTAGAAAGGAAAGAGTAGGTTTAGTTTGCTCTGATAAGATGGATAAGACTGTTGTAGTCGTAATCGAACAGAAGGCAAAACACCCCCTTTATAAAAAGACTATCACAACCACTGTTAAGTTCAAAGCACACGACGAAAATAACGAGTGTGGCGTAGGCGATAAAGTTAGAATCGTTGAAACCAGAAAATTGAGCAAAGACAAAAACTGGCGCGTTGCCGAAATTATTGAAAAGGCTAAGTAATAGGAGGAAGGAAGCAATATGATACAAGCTGAAACAAGATTAATTGCTGCCGACAACTCCGGCGCTAAGGAATTAAAATGTATTAAGGTACTCGGCGGTTCATTCCGTAAGTTCGGTAATATCGGTGACGTAATCGTTGCAAGCGTTAAGACTGCAACCCCCGGTGGCGCTGTTAAGAAAGGTGACGTTGTTAAAGCGGTTATCGTTCGTTCAACAAGCGGTTTACGTCGTGCAGACGGTACTCACATCAAATTTGATGATAACGCTGCTGTAATTATCGACGCGCAAAAACAGCCCAAGGGTACTCGTATCTTTGGACCTGTTGCAAGAGAACTTCGTGAAAAAGATTACATGAAGATCGTTTCACTTGCACCCGAAGTGTTATAAGGAGTGATTGAATCATGAAAGTTAAAAAGAATGATACCGTTTGGGTTTTAACAGGTAAGGATAACGGTAAAACCGGTAAAGTTTTACGCGCTATTCCCTCTGAAAATAAAATCGTTGTAGACGGTGTAAACGTACAAAAGAAACATAAAAAAGCACGCTCTGCTCAAGATACCAGCGGAATTATCGAACAAGCTGGTCCTATCGATGCTAGTAACGTATTAGTAGTTTGCCCCCACTGCGGTAAGGCAACCAGAGTAGGACATGCAGAAGTAGAAGGCAAGAAGGTTCGTGTTTGCAAGAAGTGCAAAGAAACTCTTGACGTAAAGGCTGAAGCAAAGAAAGCACCCGCTAAAAAGGCAGCTGCTAAAAAAGCTTCAAAGAAAAACAAAGTTGAAGAAGCATAATGGAGGACTTCAAAGTGGCAGAAACAAAGACTCAGGTTGCTAAAGAAACTGCAACCGATTCAAAGTATGTTAGCAGAGTAAGAACGAAATATAACGAAGAAGTCGTTCCTGCTCTCATCAAAAAGTTTAACTATAAAAACGTTAACCAAGTTCCCAAACTAGTAAAAATCACCATCAACGGTGGTCTTGGCGACGTAAAAGATAACGCAAAAAGCGTACAACAAGTTCAACAAGAACTCACTCAAATTGCCGGTCAGAAGCCCGTTTTAACCACTGCTAAAAAGTCAGTTGCTAACTTCAAGGTAAGACAAGGCATGAACGTAGGTATCAAAGTTACCTTACGTGGTGAAAGAATGTATGAATTCTTTGATAAATTAGTATCTATCGCTTTGCCCAGAGTAAGAGACTTCAAGGGTGTCCCCACGAAATCTTTTGACGGAAGAGGCAACTATGCAATGGGCGTTAAGGAACAACTTATCTTCCCTGAAATTCAATATGATCAGGTAGAAAAAGTTAGAGGTTTCGACCTTTGTTTCGTAACCACTGCAAACACAGACGAAGAAGCAAGAGAACTCTTAAGAGAACTCGGAATGCCCTTCAAAGCAGAGTAAGGAGAACTGATATGGCAAAGAAATCAATGATAAATAAGCAGCAGAGAACGCCGAAGTTCTCTACGAGAGCATACACAAGATGCAGTATTTGCGGAAGACCTCATTCAGTATTACGCAAATACGGAATTT
The DNA here is from genome assembly GCA_045596285.1 of Christensenellaceae bacterium. Classification (GTDB taxonomy): domain Bacteria; phylum Bacillota; class Clostridia; order Christensenellales; family Borkfalkiaceae; genus HGM11416. The sequence goes on from JAZOCA010000110.1 coordinate 37,227, forward strand.
GCAGAATATGCTTCAGAAACTTGGCTTACAAGGGCCAAATTCCCGGCGTTAAGAAAGCAAGCTGGTAAGAGGAGGTAAAAAGAATATGACAGATCCTATTGCTGATATGCTTACCCGCATCAGAAATGCGCTGGTAGTTAAGCACGACGAGGTGGATATTCCTGCCTCTAATATGAAGAAAGAAATCGCAAGAATTCTTCTTGCTGAAGGTTACATTAAAGGCTACGAACTCGTTGGCGAAAAGGGCGAAACCATTAGAGTTACCCTTAAGTACGGCGCAAAGGGCGAAAAAGTAATCTCTGGCTTAAAGAGAATTTCTAAACCCGGCTTACGCGTTTACGCAGGTAGCCAAGAACTTCCCAAAGTTTTAGGTGGTTTAGGTATTGCAATCATCTCTACACCTAAGGGTGTTATGACCGATAAAGAAGCAAGAAAACTCCGTCACGGTGGCGAAGTACTTGCATACGTTTGGTAAGGAGGTATAACGGTTTATGTCAAGAATTGGTAAAGAACCCGTTGCTATCCCCGCAGGCGTAACGGTAAACGTTAATGAAAAAGAATTCACCGTAACCGGACCTTTAGGAACTTTAACTCAGACATACGATCCTGCTATCACCATCAGCGTAGACGGTGCAGTAGCGCACGTAACCAGAGCAAACGATTTAGGTCCTGTAAGAGCAAAACACGGTTTATACAGAGTTTTACTTTCTAACATGGTAACCGGTGTTACTAAAGGATACGAAAAAGTATTAGTAGTAAACGGCGTTGGTTGGAAGGCTCAAGTACAAGGCAAAAAACTCGTATTAAACGTTGGTTTTTCTCACCCCGTAGAAATCGAAAGTCCCGAAGGAATCACCATTACTTGTCCTTCACAAACTGAAGTTTCTGTAAAGGGTATCGATAAAGTAGCTGTAGGTCAGATTGCCGCTAACATCAGAGCGATCAGACTTCCCGAACCTTATCACGGATACGGTATCCGTTATAAAGACGAAGTTATCGTTCGTAAAGAAGGTAAGACTGCAGGTAAGTAAAAGGAGTAATAAGGTATGATTTCGAAACTTAATAAAAATCAAGATAGAAAGAGAAGACACGCTAGAGTACGCCTTAAACTTTCCGGAACAGCAGAATGCCCCAGACTCAGCGTATACAGAAGCCTTAACCATATCTACGCACAAATTATTGACGACGTAAAGGGTGTAACCATTTGCGCATGTTCAACCGTAGAAAAAGAAGTTGTTAAGCTTATCGCTGATTTAGATAAGAAGGGCGCAGCAAAAGTAGTAGGTCAAGAACTTGCTAAGAAAGCACTTGCAAAGGGCGTAAGCGCCGTTGTATTTGACAGAGGCGGTTACCTTTATACCGGAAGAGTGGCATCACTCGCAGACGGCGCAAGAGAAGCCGGACTTAAGTTTTAAGGGAGGCAATAAGAGATGGCAAGAGATAATAACAGACCTCAAAGAAGACAAGAAGCTAACGACGGTCTTATTAAAAAACTTATCTGCGTTAACCGTGTAACCAAGGTTGTTAAGGGTGGTCGCAAAATGCGTTTTGCAGCACTCGTAGTAGTTGGTGACGGCGCAGGCAAAGTAGGATGCGGTATGGGTAAAGCAAACGAAGTACCCGAAGCAATCGAAAAAGCAACTGCACAAGCAAAGAAGAGCATGAAACCCGTAGCGTTACTCGGCAACACCATTCCTCACGAAGTTGTTGCAAAGTTCGGTAGAGGTCAAGTAATAATGCTCCCTGCTGAAGAAGGTACCGGTGTTATCGCAGGTGGTCCCGTTCGTGCCGTAATGGAAGCAGTTGGTATTACAAATATCAGAACGAAATCTCACGGAACTAACAACCCCATCAACATGGTTAAAGCCGTTATCTGCGGACTTTCTGAATTAAAGACTGCAGAACAGGTAGCAGCGCTCCGCGGCAAAACCGTTGAAGAGATTCTCGGTTAAGGAGGCGTACAACAATGGCTAATGAAAACAATGCTATCGTAAAAGTAACTCTTGTTAAGAGTGTTTCCGGTAGATTAAAAAATCAGCAGGCTACAGTTGCTGCTCTTGGACTTCACAAAATTGGTCAGTCAAAAGAGTTCAAGGATAGCCCGACTCTTCAAGGTATGCTTACTAAAGTTGCGCACCTAGTTAAAGTCGAAAAGCAGTAATTCACAAGGAAGGTTTATTTATTATGAGAATAGATACGTTACAACCTGCTGAAGGTTCAAGAACTTCTCAAAAGAGACTCGGTAGAGGTACCGGTTCAGGTCTCGGCAAGACCAGTGGTAAAGGTCACAAAGGTCAATGGGCAAGAAGTGGCGGCGGTGTTCGTCCTGGTTTTGAAGGCGGTCAAATGCCTTTAACCCGTAGAGTTCCCAAGAGAGGTTTTAAAAACCACTTCAGAAAGGAATATGCAATCGTAAACGTTGGAATGCTTGAAAATTTTGAAGCAGGTTCAGTTGTAGATTACGATGCACTTTATGTAGCTGGCTACATTAAAGAAGTAAAAGGCGCTATCGGCCTTAAGGTTTTAGGTAGCGGAGAACTTACAAAAGCTTTAACCGTTAAAGCTGCAAAGTTTTCAGAAAGCGCAAAGTCTGCTATTGAAAAAGCAGGCGGTACTTGCGAAGAAAACTAATTGCGTGATACGGAGGGCGAAAAATGTTTGAAACCTTAAAGAATGCTTTCAAAGTCAAAGAAATAAGAGTTAAAATCTGGTGGACGCTAGCTTTACTCTTATTATACAGACTGGGATGTTACGTTCCCGTTCCCGGTATCGGTGAAGCGTTAATAGACAGCGCGGAACTATCCAACGTAAGCTATCTTTCAATCATGTCTATGATGTCAGGTGGCGCGCTTTCACAAGGAACATGGTTCGCTATGGGTATCAGCCCGTATATCAACTCATCCATTATTATTCAACTTCTAACCGTCGCTATCCCTGCTCTTGAAAGAATGAGCAAGGCTGGCGAAGAAGGCAGAAGAAAAATAAACAGTCTTACAAGATATCTCGCCATTGCTTTAGCGGTTGTTCAATCAATCGGTATATTACTTAACTATGGCGATAACCTTGCTGTATCTACTAACGGAAGTTCGTCACTTGTTCATTTATTATTTGATCAAAAGTGGCTTGCATACGTAGTAGCAGTAATTTTCTATGCATCAGGAACGGCTGTTACCATTTGGATCGGCGAAAGAATTACCGATTACGGCGTAAGCAACGGTATTTCACTTCTAATTTTCGTCGGTGTTATTTCAAGCGCAGGTCTTTATTTCGTTAACTCAATCCAAACTATCGTTACAAGTGAAGGTTCAACCGCTTTAACGGCATTATGGAAATTAGTTGGTTACGTTATTGCAATTATCATCATCTTTGCATGTATCGTATTCGTTGACCTTGCAGAAAGAAAGATTCCCGTTCAATATGCTAAACAGGTTAAGGGTAGAAAGATGTATGGCGGTCAATCAACCGTTATTCCTATTAAGGTTAATGCAAACGGCGTTATGCCCCTAATCTTTGCATTCTCGATTCTTTCATTCCCCGAACTTATTATGTCTATGTTCTGGCCCACCAGTAACGCTTTAAGATGGTGGCAAACATACATGGGCACTTCAAGCTGGGCATACATGGTAGTTCTTTGCTTCCTTATTTTAGGTTTTGCATACTTCTATACCACAATTCAGTTCAGCCCTGAAGATATTTCAAGAAATATTCAACAAAACGGTGGTTTCATTCCCGGTATCAGACCTGGTAAACCCACCACCGAACACTTAAAACGCGTTTCTAACAGAATTACGCTTTTCGGCGCTATATTCCTTGCTTTAGTTGCGCTTATACCTTCAATCGTATTCAGACTTATCGACCAAGGTTCTGCAGCGGTATTCACCGCAACCGGTATGTTGATTGCAGTTTCAGTTGCACTTGAATTCAACACCGCGTTAGAATCACAAATCATGATGAAGAATTACAAAGGTTTCTTAAAATAAAAAATAAAAAATCCGCGCCTTGCCAAAAGGTGGGGCGCGGGAATAAAAAATTATGAATATCATTTTATTAGGCGCTCCTGGCGCAGGGAAGGGGACTCAAGCTAACTACTTGGTAAATAGATATAATCTTCCCCACATCTCAACTGGCGACATATTCAGAGCAAACATAAGAAACAAAACTGAAATAGGCATGGTTGCTAAATCTTATATAGATAAAGGTCAACTTTGTCCGGACGAAGTAACGGTAAAAATCGTTGAACTTCGTTTAAAAGAAGAAGATTGTGCAAAGGGCTTTATGTTAGACGGTTTTCCCAGAACTATTTTTCAGGCTGAAGAGCTTGCAAAAATAGCAGATATAGATTACGTTATTAACATAGATATTCCTTTTGAACGCCTGCTTCACCGCTTGACGGGAAGAAGAGTGTGCGCAAAGTGTAACGCGTCTTATCACGTAGATTTCCTAAACGGCAAAAACGTTTGCGACTGTGGCGGTGAACTTATCCACAGAGATGACGACACCGAAGAAACTGTTAGTAAGCGCATAAGAGTTTATACCAGTCAAACTCAACCTTTAATAGATTATTATAAGGAAAAGGGTAAACTGGTAACCGTGAACGGCGACGACACTCCTGAAAAAGTGTTTGCGCAAATAGTGGAAAAACTAGGTTAAAATGATACACGTTAAAAATCAAGATGAAATTCAAAGGATGAGAGTTGCCTGTCAGATTACAAGGGATACGTTAAATCTTTTAGAAGAGAAGATACGCCCCGGTATGACGACTAAAGAACTCGATAGAATAGCCTACGATTACATAACGAAGTGTGGCGCAAAGCCCGCCTTTTTAGGGCTTTACGGATTCCCCGGTACTTGCTGTATTTCAATAGATGAAGAAGTGGTACACGGATTCCCGTCAGACAGGGTAATCAAAGAAGGTGAAATAGTTAGCGTAGACGTTGGCGCGTTTAAAGACGGGTTTAACGGCGACGCGGCAAGAACCTTCTGTATAGGCGAAGTAACTTTCGAAAAAAGAAGGTTGGTAGAAGTTACCAAGCAATGCTTTTTTGAAGGAATTAAAGATATTTGCGTGGGTAGTGCGATAGGCGACATAGGCTATCAGGTACAAACCTATGCGGAGTCAAACGGTTTTTCCGTCGTTAGGGACATGACCGGTCACGGTATAGGAAGAAAACTCCACGAAGATCCCGAACTTAGAAACTACGGAAAAAGAGGCACGGGAATCCGCCTGAAAGAAGGTATGACTTTGGCTTTAGAACCTATGATAAACATGGGTGGCTGGCAAGTTGATATCGACGGGTGGAAATGCGTCACGCGCGACGGGTTGCCGTCTGCGCATTACGAAAACACATTCGTCGTGACGGCGAACGGTGTAGAAATACTTACCCTTTAATATATAGGTTATACATAAAAGTATAAACCACAATAAAAATCGGAGGTAAAACTTAGTGTCTAAGGAAGACGTAATAGAAGCCGAAGGCGTGATTTTGGAAGCCTTACCTAATGCAACTTTCAAAGTCAAGTTATCAAACGGGCACGTAATAACCGCTTACATCTCGGGTAAATTAAGAATGAATTACATTAAAATTATTCCCGGTGACGGCGTTAAGTTAGAAATGAGTCCCTATGATTTAACCAAGGGCAGAATCGTTTGGCGCAGCAAGAACTGACCGCCGCGCATAATTAAAATAATCGGAGGAACAAATTATGAAAGTAAGACCATCTGTTAAGCCTATGTGTAAAGATTGCAAGATTATCAAAAGAGAAGGCAAAGTAATGTGCATTTGCTCTAAAGATAAAAGCCACAAGCAAAGACAAGGCTAACGAAAATAATCTTTTTGCCTAATCGGAATCATTCCAAGCCGAAAGGGTAAGAAATGTATATATATTAAAAATTAAACGTATAAAAAGGAAATTACGGAGGTTCAATAATCAATGGCACGTATTGCCGGTGTAGATTTACCGAGAGACAAGCGAGTTGAAGCAGGCCTTACCTATATTTACGGTATCGGCTGGGCAACTTCGCAGAAAATATTGAGCGAAACGGGCGTTAATCCCGATGTTAGAGTAAAAGATCTTACAGAAGAAGACGTATCTAAATTAAGAGATTATATCGAAAAAAATCTTCGCGTAGAAGGTGAACTTCGTTCAGACGTTAACCTTTCTGTTAAGAGACTTATCGAAATAAGCTGCTATCGTGGCGTTCGCCACAGAAAGGGCTTACCTTGTAGAGGTCAAAGTTCTAAGCGTAATGCAAGAACACGTAAAGGCCCAAGAAGAACGGTCGCTAAGAAAAAGACCGCAAGCAAGTAAGAGAGAGGTGAATTAAAATGGCTGTTAAGAAAGTCGTAAGAAAACGTAAAGAACTTAAGAAAGTAGACAGAGGTCAAGTTCACATTCAATCTTCTTTTAACAACACTATCGTAACCATCACCGATATGAACGGTAACGCAATTGCACAATCAAGCGCAGGCGCGTTAGGTTACAGAGGATCAAGAAAGAGCACTCCTTTTGCTGCTCAACAGGCTTCAGAAGTTGCTGCAAGAAAGGCAATGGAACACGGACTTCGTTCTGTTGAAGTTTTTGTTAAAGGTCCCGGTCAAGGACGTGAATCCGCTATCAGAGCGCTTGGCGTTTGCGGAATCGAAGTAACTATGATCCAAGACGTTTCACCCATCCCTCACAACGGATGCCGTCCCCCCAAACGTCGTAGAGTATAATAGGAGGAAAGATAGAAAATGGCTAAATATACAGGTGCAAAATGTCGTCTTTGCAGACGTGAAGGCGCAAAGCTTTTCCTCAAAGGCGAAAGATGTTATAAAGCGGGTGTTTGCCCCTTTGAAAAGAGACCGGTTGCTCCCGGCCCTCACGCTAACATGAGAAAGAAGGTTTCTGAATACGGATTACAACTTCGTGAAAAGCAGAAAACCAAAAGAATTTACGGTGTACTTGAAGGTCAATTCCGTCATTACTATGAAAGAGCTGACCGTATGAAAGGTATTACCGGTGAAAACATGCTTTCATTACTTGAAAGACGTTTAGATAACGTTGTTTTCAGAATGGGTATTGCAGCTTCTCGTTCACAAGCTCGTCAACTTGTTACTCACGCTCACTTTGCAGTTAACGGCAAAGCGGTTGATATCGCTTCTTACGAAGTTAAAGAAGGCGACGTTATCACCGTTAAAGAAAGCAAGAAAGAAAACAAGTATTTTACTGAACTTAAGGCTGCTGGAAAGAACAATAATATGCCTAAATGGGTTGAATTTGACCTTGAAACTCTTACCGGTAAGGTATTAGCACTTCCCACAAGAGAAGATATCGATCAACAAATTGCAGAGCATATGATCGTCGAATTATACTCCAAGTAATAGCTGATAAAGCGTTTACCCTAAAAAGATTTTATAATCTTTTTAGGGTGGGCGAAGAAATAAAACGGGCAGACCGTAGCGAATGGATTGTGCGGCTGTCGTACCGTAAAATTTAACTTGCGGTACACGAAAATTTCAGGAGGAAACGCTATCATGATGGAAATAGATATGCCCAAAATTGAAGTAGAGGAAAGCGAAGACCGAAGCTATGCGAAAGTCGTTGTTTCACCCCTTGAAAAAAGTTTTGGTTTAACACTTGGCAACTGCTTAAGAAGAACGTTGCTTTCAGCTTTACCCGGTGCTGCAGCGCAAGGTATTAAATTTGCGCCCGAACTGGGTGTTAAACACGAATTTTCTGCTATCCCCGGTATTCGTGAGGACGTGCCCGAAATCGTGCTTAACATTAAGTGCGTAGCATTTAAAACAGCTACCACTGATGATACTTTCAAAAAAATCGTAAAACTGTATAAGGTTGGTCCTTGCACGGTTACCGCTGGCGACATTGAACAAGACGCCGAAGTAGAAGTGCTTAATAAAGACGCGTATATCTGTACCTTAGATGAAGGCGGGGTTCTCGATATGGAAATCACCGTTGGAAGAGGTAGAGGTTATAAGGGCGCGGAATATAATAAAAAAGACGAAATCGATTATATCGCAGTAGATTCTATTTACAGCCCCGCTAAGAAGGTTAGTTACGCTGTAGAAAGCACCCGTAAGGGCGAACAATCTGCCGATTACGATAAGCTTACTTTAGAAGTATGGACGAACGGAGCGTTCTCTGGTCGCGAAATCGTAAGCTTGGCTGCAAAAATCGTTGAAGAACACATGCACGTATTCGCTGCACTTTCTGATATGACTAACAGCTTCGGATTTGCTTCAACCCCCACCGATAATATGCCCAGAATATTAGAAATGAGCATTGAAGAAATGGAACTTTCAGTTCGTTCTTACAACTGCTTAAAGCGCGCTAACATTCATACGGTAGAAGATTTAACAAAAAAGACCGAAGACGATATGCTAAAAGTAAGAAATCTCGGCAAGAAATCGCTTGACGAAGTTATTCAGAAACTTGAAAGTTACGGTCTGCATTTAAAGGAACAGGAGGACTAATAAAATGCCGGGAAAATTAGGTGTTACTTCAACACAAAGAAAAACGATGCTTCGTAATCTCGCATCTGACCTTTTATGGTACGGCAAGATCGAAACCACTTTGGCTAGAGCAAAAGAATTAAAACCTTACGTTGAAAAAATCATTACTTGCGCGGTTAATTCTTATACCGATACTATTTCTGAAACGGTTACCGTTAAGGATGCAAAGGGTAAAGAAACAACCAAGAAAGTATTTAAAGACGGCGCTAAGAAGCTCGCTGCAAGAAGAAAAATCATGAGTCTTACTCACGATATTCCTGATGCAAAACAGCCTGGTGAAAAGAACGCTGACTACAAGGCAAGAGTAAAAGGTATTAAGCATCCTTTAATGGAAAAGTTGTTTAACGAAATCGCTCCCAAGTATGCTGATAGAGCAGAAAGACTTGGTCAGGGCGGTGGCTATACCAGAATTTACCGTCTTAATAACCGCCGTGGCGACGACGCAGAAATGGCGATTATTGAGCTTGTAGACTAATTTTAGTTTATATAACTATAATAATTAAAGACCTATTCTTATTAAAGAACAGGTCTTTTTTTTGTTGTTTTTTAGTTTTGTTTTTACTTCAACGATTATTTTAATATGCCGTTAATCGTGCTATAGCCCCACTTTTGCCTATTTATTACCTTTTTATAATATAAATACAGGAAAATACTATATAATTTTTAAGCAATAAAAAAGCACCTACAATAAGTAAGTGCTTTATGTTGTTTAGTTGTTGGTTAGTTAATTATTTTTTAGGCAATGGTTCGCCCCATTTGTTAAGTCCTTTTGTAAAGTTTTCTTTTGCTTCTGCTATTGTAGTATGGTTAGAAGAAACAACTTCATTTTCAGATACTTCATTTTCCCAACCTTCATAATACCAATCGCAATATGGGCAATTATCGGTTTTATCTCTATCAAACGTTGTTCCACATATATAACATTTTACTATATCTTGCATAATTTATCTTGCCCTATAATTTTATTATTATTTTTTTTATGCTA
>JAZOCA010000111.1:0-4274 GCA_045596285.1 Christensenellaceae bacterium
ACATTATAATTTAGGCAATACCTAAATGTCAAGTGTTTTTTAGGCAATACTTAATATAATAATTGTATGAATAGTAATTTAGATGAGCTAATTAGCAAAAATATTAAGCAAGAGATTGAGCAATCCGGAAAAACAAAAACCGAGATTGCTCGCGCGATTGGTGTTTCCAACCCAACAGTTTCACAATATTTATCGGGAAGAATACAGCCAACTCTAGCTACCCTTTCAAAGTTGTGTACGTTTTTGGACTGCTCAGCAGATGACATTTTGAATATTAAAAAATAGAAAAACACGCTTTTTGTAGCGTGTTTTTTGTGTTTTTACAACTTAAAAGTTTTTTTCCAAAAACTCTCGTTTATATTCTTAGTATTTAACGGGATCTTTATAAGGGTCGGTGATTTCCTTTGAGTTGTCGTTCTTTATAGACAACAACCAGTTGTAAACCTCTTGATTCTTGTAAGTGGGAGTCCAAGCATCGTGGGCAGTATCTTTATAAACGGTTAGTTTTGCCTTTCCTCCTATTGAATTTATAGCATTAACCATTTTTATTGATTCTTCCACTCTAACCGTCCCGTCATTTTCGCCGTGAAACGCCCAAACGGGAAGATTAACAAAGCGTCTGCAATTCCAGTACATACCGCCGCCGCAAATGGGAACGATAGCCGCAAAAAGTTCAGGCATACTCATTCCAAGTTGCCAAACGGCGTATCCGCCCATACTCGCGCCCATTGCATATATTCTGCTTTTATCGGCAAAAGGCTCGTTAGTTTTTTCAACTATAAACCTCTTTAGTTTTTCATAAACGTCAAACCAAGTATTGGCAGAACAAAGCGGTGCAATAACGACAAACGGGAAATTCTTAAACACATCAACTATCTGAAAAAAAGGATTATCTTCTAACCGTTTTGGATCGTCACCCCTCGTTCCAGCTCCGTGAATCAAAAATAAAATCGGGTATTTTTTTCCTGCCTCATAACCGGCGGGGAAGGTTATTAAATAATGCATATCTTCGTAAGTTAATAATTTGCTAGTCATCTTATTCTCTCCTTTTGACATTATTTATAACATTTAAAAACTTTTGCTAACATTATAGCACGCGCAAAAAGTGCTGTCAAGCCGTTCTTAAATCCACCTATTAGAAACCATCGTCAAATATTAACTAGGCACAAGCCCAAAACACCGATTATCAAGCCCGCCACTTTTTTAACGCTAAGTTTTTCCTTAAAGGCAAATATTGAACCTATGCATACGGCAATTATTCCAAGACCATTGAATAGCGGGAAAAGTATAACCGACGGAACTTTGCTTGCAAGGCTAGTCATAACTAGACTAATTATCGTAAGCGACACCGCACTTCCAACCGCACATAACGAAACAGATTTTAAGTTTCTTTTGCCCACTCCTTTTGTTTTTGTGAAAAAAGCTAAAATCATAAAAGCGGTTAGAAAAGCGTAAAGATTGAACGCAGTCACGCTTTGAGTTTCAAAATATCGCCCCATTAGTTTTTGCGCCACCATAATTCCACCGCTCATTATAAACACTAAAGCACCGATAATAACGCCCAACAAATCGAACTTTTTATTCCCGTGCCCGCTATCCTTTAATAAAACTATTGAAACGACCGCAAGCAAAACACCCACGATTGCTAGTAGACCAAGTGGCTCGTCCCACCAAAAGTTCCCGATAACACAAGGCAAAATCATTCCTGAAGAGTGGCAAAGCGTCATAAACGCCACAGAAGTTTTTTCGTAACCTTTAAGTATTATAGTTTTGCTTACCGCATACATAATTCCACAAACAACACCGCAAAGAATAGCACCTAGTCCAAACCTATCCAAACTGTCCGTTAAAAATAGCGGAACTAAAACGATACTACATATTAGAAACTTTATAGCATTATATAAAAAATTGTGTCTGTTTGCATCTATTGTAGATACGTGTTTATCACAAAAAGAATTTACAACGTAAAGCGGCACGCACGCAAGTATAATTAAAATCTCTGGCATATCTATCCTATTAACATTTTATCTTTTTTCCGTTCTCGTCACAGCGCACGCTTATGACTTTCTTTTCATTTGCCGTTTCAATCATAATTTCATAATCGCCGAAAAAGCCTCTAAAAGAAAACTCCTTTCCAAAAGTTTTTTCTACCAGCTCAGTTTACTTCGTTTCTTTTAAATCCCTCTAACACTTTGTCTTTATTTAACAATATTTCTCTCATCTTTTACCTCTTGCTTATTATTCTACTTTTAAAATAACGTATCCTAGAGGTGAAATATCAACTTTTAGCCCTTCGTTATTAATATCAAAGTCCGCATTTTTACTTAAAACACAAGTAGCGGATTTTATTTTAAGATTAAAGGTTTTTTCTTCTTTTTCTTTTCCTACGTTAACCACAATAATCATTTTTTCATTCTCAAAGTTTCTAACATAAGCATGAAGATTTTCGTCAGTTTCATCGGTGATGAAGTGGGTGTCCCCCGCCCAAAGCGGTTTGTTATCGTGACGTACGCTATTAATCTTTTTCATAAATTCCATACGTCTCTTGCCTTTTGGCAACGCAAGATTTTGCCAATCAATTCCGTTCAGTCCTGGCGTAAACCTAGTTGCGTACATATCGGCAGGACATTCAGATGCAACTTCACAACCGTTAAAAATCATCGGCACACCGTCAAGCGTATGAGTAATAACGAGCGCACATTCTATTCCGTCCTCACCCCATCTTTTCTCTCCTCTGTTTTCTTCCCAATCGTGTGAAGTATCGTGATTATCAAAGTACCTTGCACATCTTCCAAATACACCTAAATACAAATCGAGCGTTCTCTTATAGCTGTTATATAAATGTGACGCTGGTTTTTCACCATCAAGCGCGGCAAGCAACGCGTAGTGCCAATCTAAACTGTAATTTAAGTCAAACACGGAAAATTCTCCAACCCCAATCGTAAGCTCTTTAACCATTCCTTCATTAAACATTAAAGCGTTTGGATTAATTTCCCTCACTCTTTTTGCACCTTCCACCCAAAAATCGTTGGGAACTAAACTACCAACGTCTAACCTATATCCGTCAACACCAAAATCACGAACGTATAATTCCATATTTTTCCATAGATATTCTCTTAAATCTTGGTTTGTGTAATTTAGTCTAGGGAACGCCCAATTCCCCAATTTATACGAGCCGTCCTCTTCTCTCTGCACAAAATCAGGATTTTCCTCTAAAAACACCGCTTTTGGTCCACAATGAAAATACACTAAATCAAGCATTACCAAAAGTCCCAACGAATGCGCAGTTGAAATAAACTTTTTCAAGTCTTCTTCAGTGCCAAATTCGCGGTCGATAGAATAATAGTCTTTTACCCTATAACAATTTTTAGCGTTCTGCGCAGGCGAAGCATTTTGACGTTTCGACCAATAAGTTTTATCCTCATCGTCGTCCATAGTGAATATTGAAGTCAAATACACTATATCGAACCCGCAATCTTTGATGTGTGGCAAAAGTTTTTCCGCTGCTGATAACGTGCCCTCATTAGTAAACGTTCTAAGAGCAAGCTGATAAATAACTTTATTTCCAAAACGATTTTCCATTTTATTAACATCCTTTATTTTTTTATATTGTAACATTTATAATTGAATAAATAAATATAAAAAACAACTCAATATATTGAAAAATCGAAACATATATGATATAATTTTAATTAAATATATAAAGAAAAGGTTATTTTATGGTAAACACTTTTTTTGGAGTTGACGGAATTTGCTTTGAAATTATTGACGTGCTATTTATTAACCGTCCAAAATGCAAAAAATATTATACTGAAGAGAGAAATTTTTACTCGTTAAGCGTAAGGCTTAGCGGCAGCGGTGCTTTTTATTTTGGAAACGAAAAATTTAACGTAAACACAAGCACTATGCTTTTCTGCCCAAGCGGTGTTAATTATTATCAGTCGTCGGAGGGCGAAAAACTTATTGCTATTCATTTAAATGTATACGGCGAGCATAGATTTAAGGCAGAAACAATAACTGTTTCAAAAAAAGCGCAAGAAACTTTTTTATCAATCTGTGAATTGTTCGAGAAAAAAGACAAGGGATATAAATATCGTGCACACGCTCTTTTAAGTTGTTATTTGGCGGAATTTATCAACGATTCACACTGGGCGAAAGACTACATAGAAAAAAATTTATCAAACTCCAATTTAACCATCAAACAAATCGCCAGCCACGAAAATGTCAGCGAACAATATTTTAGAAGAAAGTTTAAGGAAAAATACTGCGTTTCC
>JAZOCA010000112.1:0-5016 GCA_045596285.1 Christensenellaceae bacterium
ACAAATATATAATTACAAATTTATAAACAAAGAATGCCCTATATTTTTATTAATAAGTAAAAAAAATCTATTTTTTTAACAAAAAACGTTAGTAATTAACTATTTTTTATGATATAATAACTATGTTTAACGACTTTTCCATATTAGGAGAAAAAATTATGATGAACATGCAAGAAATCGAAAAGAAATGGCAAGAACGCTGGGAAAAAGATAAAGCGGCTTATTTTAACAAAAGAAATATAGATAAAAAGTTTTATTGTTTAGAAATGTTTTCATATCCTTCTGGTGCAAAATTGCACGCTGGACACTGGTACAACTACGGACCTACCGATAGTTATGCCCGTTATAAAAAGATGAAAGGATACGAAGTATTTCAACCCATGGGATTTGATGCATTTGGTCTACCCGCCGAAAACTACGCTATTAAAACAGGTGTTCATCCACACGATTCCACGGTAAAAAATATTGAAACAATGGAGCGTCAACTTAAAAATATGGGCGCAATGTTCGATTGGTCTGCCGAAATAAAAACTTGTATGCCAGACTATTATAAGTGGACTCAATGGCTTTTCCTTAAACTATACGAAAAGGGTTTAGCATACAGAAAAGAAGCACCTGTAAACTGGTGTCCCTCTTGCTCTACGGTTTTAGCCAACGAACAAGTAACGGATGGACAATGTGAACGTTGCGGAACTCAAGTTGTTAAAAAAGATTTAACACAGTGGTTCTTTAAAATAACCGATTACGCAGAAGAATTGTTAACAGGGCTTGACGATTTAGACTGGCCCGAAAAAACAAAAGCGATGCAACGCAACTGGATTGGGAAATCAGTTGGGGGTGAAATTCTATTTACTGCAGAATCGGGCGACGAATTTAAGGTGTTTACTACTAGAGCGGATACTATCTTTGGTGTTTCTTACGTTGTTTTAGCTCCTGAACATCCACTTGTTAAAAAATTATGCACCGAAGAATGCAAGGCTTCAGTTGAAGAATATATTGAAAACACTTCTAAAGTTGACGAAATTGAAAGATTATCAACTGCAAGAGAAAAAACCGGCGTATTTATCGGCGCATATGCAATAAATCCTATCAACGACAAAAAAGTACCCATCTTCGCAGCAGATTACGTTCTTTACTCATACGGAACTGGTGCAGTAATGGGTGTTCCCGCACATGATGCAAGAGATTTTGCGTTTGCACAAAAATACAATTTGCCTATCACAAGAGTTATTCACTCAACCAAAGGCGAAGATACTCTTCCCTACTGTGAAGACGGAGTTATGATAAATAGCCGTTCCTTTGATGGATTAACTAGCGAAGAGGGGCGCACTGCTGTTTTAAGAGCGCTTAGTGTAAAATCTAAAGGCGGGCCTAAAACAAACTATAGACTACGTGACTGGTTGATTTCTCGCCAAAGATACTGGGGCGCTCCTATTCCCGTAGTATATTGCGAAAAATGTGGTATTGTACCTGTTCCTGAAAAAGATTTACCCGTATTGCTTCCTTATGACGTTGAATTTAAACCCGACGGCAAATCACCTCTTGCTAAGCACGATGGTTTTATGAATACAAAGTGTCCGCATTGTGGCGGTCCGGCAACAAGGGAATCTGATACGTTAGATACCTTTGTTTGTTCAAGCTGGTATTATCTACGTTATCCAGATGCAAATAATGAAGATATGCCATTTGATCCTGAAATTATCAATAAAGTATTACCTGTTGATAAATACGTAGGTGGCGCAGAACATGCATGCATGCACTTATTATACGCCCGTTTTATAACTAAAGCACTTCGCGATATGGGCTATTTAAAGTTTGACGAACCCTTTAAATCTTTAACCCACCAAGGCTTAATTCTAGGACCTGACGGTTATAAAATGAGTAAAAGTCGTGGCAACGTAATATCCCCCGACGATTATATAACGACATATGGATCTGACGTATTTAGACTATATTTAATGTTTGGTTTTAACTACGTTGAAGGTGGCCCATGGGATGACGGCGGGATTAAGTCTATCGCTAAATTCTTAGAACGAGTTGAAAGAATCGTTGAAAAAGTTCGCGGATATAAAATCAATAAAACTCTTGCATACGAAAAAGACGAAAAAGAGTTGCTTTATGCGCAACACTACGCAATCAAAAACGTAGACCGCGATATGGACGTATTCTCTTTCAATACGGTTGTCGCAAGGCTAATGGAATTCGTTAACGCAATATATAAATACGATACGCTTGATGAAAAAGTTAAAAATGTTAAACTTCTTAAAGAATGTATTAATACGCTTTTACTTTTAATCGCACCACTAACCCCACATTTTGCTGAAGAAGAATGGTCAAGACTTGGCAATAAAAAATCAATCTTCTTATCTGATTATCCTGTATATGAAGAAAGATACCTTGTTCTTGATGAAACCGAATATGGCGTTCAAATTAACAGTAAGATGAAAACAAGAATAGTTCTTGCAAAAACTCTTACTAACGAAGAAATAGAAAAAGAAGTTTTTGCAGACCAAAAAATTAAGGATGAATTACAAGGCAAAACGGTTGTAAAAACCATAATTATACCTAATCGCCTTGTAAATATAATTGTAAAATAATATGAACAAAATACTTGATTTATTAGAAAAATCAAAAACTTCATTTCACGCCGTTAACGAAGCAAAAGCAATTTTAAACGCAAATGGTTTTATAGAATTAAACGAAAAAAAGCCGTTTATAATCGAGAAAAATAGAAAATATTATGTTACGCGTAACGACTCGTCTTTAATTGCTTTTACCATAGGCAGTAAGGCAACCGGCTTTAACATTGTTGCATCACATACAGATTCACCTTGCTTCAAGGTTAAGTATGGTAAAGCACTTACTTCTGCTGGTACAACAAAACTCCCCGTTGAGCAATATGGCGGTGCATTACGATATACTTGGTTTGATCGCCCCTTAAAATTATGTGGTAGATTATGCGGTGAAAAAAATGGAAAGATAATTTCAGTTATTCACGACTTCGATCATTCTTTCGTAATACCAAGTGTTGCGATACATTTTAAAAGAAACGTAAACGAATCATTATCTGTAAACGCGCAAACAGACTGCCCTCCCTTATTTGCCTTAGGCGTTGACACAGAACTACTTAAAAAAACAGTTGAAGAAGCCTTCGACGGCACTTTGCTAGATTGTGATTTATTCTTGGTTTGCAACGAAAAACCTTTTGAGTGCGGTTTAAACGGTGAATTTGCTTGCGCCCCAAGAGTTGATAATTTAACAAGTTGTTTTTCTTCTATTGAAGCACTTATAAACTCATCTAATGAAGAATTTATTAACGTTGCCTTTCTTGCCGATAATGAAGAAGTTGGCAGTAGAACAAAACAAGGTGCGGGCTCAAAATTCTTATATGACGTTATTCAAAGAGTTTATTATTCCCTTTCTAATAACGATGAAGATTTTAAAATTGCACTTGCAAACTCTATAATGGTATCATGTGATAATGCACATGCCGTTCATCCTAATCATCCTGAACTATCCGACATGACAGATAATGTTTTATTAGGTTCTGGAATTGTTATTAAGCATCACGCTAATCAAAATTACACTACGGATGGATTTAGTTCTGCTCTCTTCAAAAACATATTAAAAAAGAACAACGTGCCCTACTGCGACTTTTATATGCGATCAGATATGCCTTGCGGGGGAACGTTAGGTGCAGTTAGTTCATCTCAAATTTCAATTAATAGTATAGACGTTGGCTTGCCGCAGCTTGCAATGCACTCTTCATGCGAAACTTTTGCCTTAAAAGATTACTATGCAATGTGTAATGGCTTAACTGCATTTTTTAACGATCATAAATAATAAAAAAACTGAGTAGTTTTCAATTGAAACTACTCAGTTTTTTATTCAATATTTACCAAACTATGAAAGGGCGGAAATTTTTTTCCGCCCTTTTGTGATTTTTGTTATAAAATGTTTTGTTACGAATTTGGAACAGGATTACTAGCATCATCGTAATGCCATTCATTTGCATAATATACTTTTACATTATCAGCAGCAAAATCATTCGCCCAGCCTTCAGGCTTACTTTCTACTTCACAATAAACAGTAGTGTCTGTGAAAGCTTGTTTACCAATTATTTCAACACTTTTTGGAATTACTATCTCTTTTAGATTTTCACAGCTATCAAAGGCTAAAGCGCCAACTTCAAAAAGTCCATCATTTAGCTTAATTCTTTTTATTCTAGCAGTTGCAAAAGCATTTGGTCCAATTCTTTTCAATTCTAAATTACAAACAACTTCTTCAGCTGGCAAAGCAAAAAGCCCCATTCCAGCAATATTAATAACATTTGTGGATATATTTAAAACGCGATTTCTAACTTTTCTTTCATTCACCCCAACGATAGTTGTTTTATCGTTAGTAAAAAATTGGCCATCGCTTTTTTCAAATTCTCCTAAAAATCTATATACCCATTTATAATCATAAATAAGATAATCTTTATATTGTACATACATTCGATTTTGGGTCTGATCTAATTTTTCTTCTAAAATCAAATTGTTCCCTTTACATAAAATAATTACATAGTCATCTGTTGATTTTGCTAATACAAGGTCTTCAAATTCTGAAATTTTATAATAGTTTTTATAATGTTCATATTCATCATTTGAAAGATTTGCTTTATTTAAAAAAACAAATTCATGCGAGCGTGATACATATGTATCCATGGAGAGTTCAAAATAAGCTTTATATTCCAAGTATTGTTCATAAATAGTCCTGTCTTTATTGCTTGCAAAACAACCATTAATAAACACTGATAAACTTACAATAATTAAACAAAATAAAAATATAAAAATTCTTTTCATTATGACCTCCAAACAAATTTGTGAAATATTTACGTATAAGATATGTTAATTCTTAAATTTAAAATATTATTCATTTCTGTTTTTCAAATATTCTTTATAATCTCGCAAATTAGATACTTTATACGATAAGCCTATTAGTCGCGATACAAATATTGATAACAAAACAATGCCT
>JAZOCA010000113.1:0-15263 GCA_045596285.1 Christensenellaceae bacterium
AACTAAAGTTAATCCCGCATTTAATATGTCGGTTGCAAAAGTTTGCTTAACTGAACGAAGATAAGAGGGATCGTATTGACTTGAATATAAAGATACTAATAGGTAACGGAATGCAAGTGATTCCATTGCTATATGCTTATCAAGCTTTTGATATAAAGAAGGATTACTTTGCTTATAAATTTCAATTTCCTTTCTTGCCTTATCTGTTAATGAAATCCATCTTTCAAGCATTCTTTGTGGCCATAATTCGCTTTTTAAAGTGCCAAAGTAAACCGAACGATAACCTTTATAACCTAAATTATCCGTTTGATGTCTTGCCCATGCTCTGTATTCATTGAATAGTTGATGCATAGTATCAGATGCTTCTAAGAAATAATTATCAAAGAAATAATCTTCTAATTCACTAACGTTTGCGTTTACGTCCCATTCAAGTTTAGAGTGTAACCAGTTTTTATAAACGCCAAAGCCCGTTTGTCCGCCACCTTGCACCCATTGGTCTTGAATCATGGCAAACATAGTGCCTTCGTTTTTAGCGAATTTTAAAATGTCTTGAACGGTATCAAAGCTATTATAAGGTGTTAAGAAATGGCTAAAGTTAGTACTGTATGACCAAAAATAAATTTCCTTACTTAAAACAGCCCAACCCTTCATATTCTTACCAACTTGAGTGTTAGCAGTTCCTTCATCATGGAAGTTTTGGGTATAGTCACCATTTGTTTCGGCAAAATATACCGCAACGTTGGGATGACATACTACTTCGGGGGCGCTTGGATTATATTCCTTAGTTGCTTCATCGTAAACTACTGGAGCAGCATTCGTTGCGTGGTATGCAAAGAATAAAATTCTGAAATCACGCTTATAAGGTGCGCCCTCTTCACTATTCATCCATGCATCAACAACCTTTGCAATATCGTTTAAGAACATTACCATAACTGCAGAATCTGCACCGTATTTTTGCTTTGCTGCAGAACACGTTTCACAAATACAGCAGTTTTGGTTATCTTGAATAGAAATACTAATATGGTTATAATCCTTGTAAGTTTCCATTGAAAATAGCTCAATAACTTTTGCAGAAATAATATCTATCATTTCTGCCCTCGATTCTTCATCACCATGAGCTGTATAACAAAGCTGATCACCTCTAGGCTCTGAATACCATTCAGAATTGCTTACTTTATAAGTTTCAGGTGGCAAATAATCAAAGGTATTATGCCAGTTATTTCCATTAACTGGAATAATCCAGTCGCTATCGTTAGTCCATTTCATACGTTTGCGGTTTTGATCGTTGTAACGAATCCAACCGGTTGATTGTATACGATATTCAAAATCGGGAATATCAGTAACATCATAGTTCATTAGTTTTAAATCTGTAACGTTTTTATCTAATACGTAATAATCTGTATACAATAAATCAAAACCTAATGCTTGATGTAAAAACTCGTACGTTGCATACATTGAAGATTCAGGTATTGCACCACACATTATAACGTTTTCGTCTTTAGTAACGATACGGAATCCGCCACGGCCAAGTTTTTCACGTGTTGCGCCTATACTTTCTGCTGAGCAAAGCGTGGTAGAGTGAATTGCAAGATATTTGCCGTTTAACTCTCCACCATCTTCAACTACTTCAAGTTCTACTCCTGTAGCTTCTAAAAACATAAGTCTTAGGTCTGAAACAGCTGCTGAAATATAATCGTTTTGAGCCATACCCTTTGGAATTAAAATCTTATAATCCGTTTTGCCGGCGTTGATGATATATTTACCAGTTTCAGTAATCTTATATTCATGGCGCTCACCCTTTACTTCACCAAATGAAGTTGGTTTAACAGGATTAACGGGTGAAACAATTCCGTTTCCACCTTGCCCGCCTCCTGCAGAGGAAGATGAATCTAAATTTGAATCCGGATTATCTTTACAACCCACCGCAAACACTATGATTGATGCAAGCAATAAACAAATTATTTTTTTAATATTTTTCATTTTTCATCCTCCTATTAAGCCACGTTAATAACGTAGGTTATGGTAGTAAGGTTAAATGTTTCATCATAAACAAAATAAATCACCGTATACTCACCAGCCATAGTTGCAACGAATGAATTGCCTTTTAAGGTTACACGCGTGCTATCTGGATACTTAACGCTAATCATATAAGAAACGCTGGTGTAATCATCCGTTCCGCTAACTGAAGGAACAACTATCGTATCGCCTACCTTTGCGTTGGTAACGCTACCGCTAAGGGTTGCTTCAGGCGCAGTTACGTCTACTATAGTGAATACGTATGAATAAATAGTTTTATTTTTATTCATATCTTCACATTCATAGTAAACGAAGTAAGAACCGTATTCTTCGGCAATTACTACGTATTCTTTTTCGGGGCTAACACCTTCTTTTAACACCGTTCCGTCAGTTGCAACAGCATATTTACCACTTGGTGTTTTAACGTACATCTTATATGACAAATTAGGATCAAGAACGTCTGCCATATAGGTAGGTTCTATCGTAATGTGGTCGCCAATATAGCGTTCACCAACCAACGAGCTTGACGATACTTCAGGTTTAATTAAATCGTAATTAACTTTTGAAAGTGATTGATTGTTTAAATTAAGTAATTCAATTGAAGAAGTTCCAGTTATATCGCATAACTCAAACGTAACGTAGATTTTATTGCTTGTAAATCCGTTAAAATCTTTACCGTAATAATCCTTGTTAATTTGAACGTTATATGCCGTTGAAGGAGATATAGTGCGATTGCTATTATTATAAATTAAACGGAAGTTTTCGTTGTTAGATTCAATAAAGTCAGAAGACGCAATATATTTAGTTCCTCCGTCATTAACGATAAACGTCGTATTTCCTGCAGTATTTCTTATATAAGAAACCTTTACTACTATACTTGAATCTAAACTGTCTGTTAGATAAATATTAATACCTTTATACTTATTTGCCTTTGCGGGAACGCGGAATACCGTGCGGAAATCAAAAACTTGTAATGAATTAATGAATTCAAATTTTTGATTACCATTTGCCGTGGCAGTTAAAGTAATTCTATCACCGCTTGCAGTAGAGGTGAAGTTTTCACCCACAAAATAATCTTTTATGGAAAGATCACCGTCATATTTAACGTCTATAACAGGTATTTCATATCTCTTTTCATAAATATTTTCGCCACTACCCAAACGATAAATTAAGGTTGTTTTTTGCTTTGCATAAGAAGTAAAACCAGAACCGTTAAGTTTTCTTTCAGCGCCGTTATCATCTTTAATGTAAACTAAACAAACGCTTTTCGTAGTTACACCACCATCAAACAAATAACCGCTTAAGCTTGGTAATTTGTAGGTCGCGCCTTTAATTACGTAACGTGGAAGTACTACTTCATCTGCTATATATGGACATTCATTTCCTTCAACGTTTACAACGTATGAAGTACTCTTGGTTTCCATATAATCGTTATAATTGTATTTTATAATCCATTCGCCAGCATATAAGGGACGGAAAGCAAATGCATTCTCGCCATCTTGCGCAATGGTTATGCTTTGGTATATACCCTGCTCTTCGTTTTTATATTCAGCAACGATTTCATAATGAGCATTACCTTGTGCGTTTAAAACCTCGGCAGAAGCAACTGATATTAACTCACCAGTTTTACCGCTGTTTTCAGCTGAACCTAAATTAATAGATAAAGGCTCAGTTACAATCTTGGAATTTACTTTATATTCTAAAGTACCAACATTTCCAGAATAATCGCTTGCAGTATATACTACTGTATATTCGCCCGCCTTTGAAGGTGTAAACGCGCCGTTTTTAGCAGTTACTTTAGCTTGAGTATTTTGGCCGTATGCATAATATACGTTTGCAGTTACGTCAAGATATTTATCTAAAGCATCGTATGCAATGACTTCAGGTAACTTATATGGTCTTGAAACTACTGCATCGGGGTAACCGCCTTCTTCGTATTCACCGAATTGCATCGTAAGAACGGGAGCTTCCGTATCCCTAATATATAATTGAGAAAGTTGTTCACCTTTTAAACCGTCCAACTTTGTTATAACCATATTAAATTTATCTTGATTATAAGAAGTTGCATAAACGCTTAACTTACATTCTCCCGTAGTAAATCCACCCCATTGCTTGGTGGGGTAAAGAACAACGTCATCTAAATCAGCAACTATTGCCCCGTTAACGTAAACAATGCGATTTTCGTAATCAAAACTTACGGAAAGAGTTTGGTTAGCTATATCTTCAGGCTTACCGATATTAGAACAATCACTATTTACGCCTGGTATACCCGCCATAGAAAAACGTGAGCCTGAACCGTAAATATTGTTTCTATGAAGCTTGTAAACACCACCATTGTATATGAAGTCTCCTCCACCGTTTAATTCTAATCCGGTGGGAACTTGACCCGCTGCATTTACGGTAGTATACAAGTTAATTTCTTGCCAAGTTGCTTGAAGAGGCTCTCTATCTAAACGTTTTGCCGTTACGGTTACGGTATTTTCACTATCGTATAAATCAGTGAAAACAAACACTAAATTTAATGCGTCTGCAAGACCTTGCTTCTGGGGTGCAACAAACAATTCAATTAAGGAATCATCTTTAGTTTTATCGGTTAAATCAATTATTTGATTAAAATAGAATTTTTCGCCCATTGCAAGAGAGGTTACAACGCCAGGTCTTTGTGGGGCTAAATCATTCTTGCCATAAATTGCAACAGACTTTGAATCAGTTGAATAAAGATATTCGTTAACTAAAAAAGTTTTTGTTGCTGTTTTAATTCCTTGGTCGGTAACAGCACGATATTCCAAAACGTATTTACCATGGCGATCCAATACCACCTTTTCAGCAGAAATCATATCGCCGTCTGGATAATATAAGACTATCTGCGTATCATAAACCTTATCGCCTACTTGAATTTGCGCACGAGGAATGGTTAATTCAGTTCCTAATGCATATTCTTCTTCTAGCTCCACTTCTTGAACTAATTTTACGTTTGCAAATACTTTATGAGCAATTATTCCTACTGCTCCCGAAAAAGAAAGTATACTAATGCAAACCAAAAGAATTAAAGTGATTTTTTTTGTAATTTTCATCTTAAAATCCTCTTATTTTATTCTTTGATACCGCCCATAGATAAATTACCCATAAGTTTCTCTTTAAAAATTAAAAACAGTATTAGTATTGGGGTTGCAAGCACTAAACAACCAGCCATTCTATATGGAACGGTTGCAAAGTTACCTTGTGTGCGTTGGCTTAAAGCGTGAAGACCGCGCGCAAGAGTTGCATACGAAGGCAAATATAGAAGCGGAGTTTGATAATCATTCCAAAAATCAATAAAATGAATTAAAAAAACTGTTCCTATTACAGTTGCAATCATAGGCATCACAATTTGAAGCATAACGCGAAGCTCTGATGCACCATCTACGTAAGCAGCCTCTGAAAAATCGTTAGAAAGCGATCTAAATGCCGCATAGTATACCAAGTAATACATACCTAAGAAATTAAATTTTTGTATGTAGTTACCTATCATAGTATCGTATAGATTAAGTTCTTGCAAAATTTGAAACTCAGATGGAGCAGATCCAACGATGGGAATAGTCATAAGGACTAAAACCATAGTGTTTATAAATCTACTGAATTTATAGTCAAATTTAGCGGTGACGTAAGCTACTATACAAGGAACAATAGCTCTTATAATTGCACTACCAACTGCATACATTAAGGTATTATAAAGCATTGGCCAAAATCCAACTTGGAATCTGCCTGCTTCAGTCGTTATTTGCGTATAAAAACCTGCAGTTACACCAATAAAGTTGCTCCATTTCCATTGAAATATATTACCTTTGGGGAGTCCAAGAACGTTTACACGGAAATCTTCTTGACTTTTTAATGCGGTAAGAAATCCCCATAGCATGGGCGAAAGCATTGAAACAATGTATAAAAATAGAACTATAAATATAACAATGAAGAAAACGCTAACTTTTCCTTTTACTTTATTTCTCATTTTCATCACCTGTTAAATAGTACTTGGGCCAAAACGCTCTAAAGCCTTACGAAGCAATACGGTAAGCGGAGCAATAATCATTGTTATGCACAAACCTGTTGCCGCTAAATATGGATATCTGTCCATAAGCGCATTTTTAGTTTCAACGTATAAATAGTAACCAAAAGTATAGAACTTATATGGAGCATCTTCACCATAGAAGTTATATAAATTCGCTTGATTGGTAAACAAGCCTGTGAAACCAACAACTAAAAAGGTAACAAACGTGGGCCAAATTAAAGGAAGTGTTATATACCATAATTCCTTTATGGGTGTAATACCATCCAATTTGCCCGCCTCCACAACTGATTCTGAAATGCCGTTCATAGTTCCTAAATACATCATTGCGCTAGTTCCAAAACCTGTCCAAATACCGTAAAAAATTATTGTTTTAAATGCGGTATTCATATTTGCAAGAAGACCTTGCATGGTTTTCCCTGTAAGTGCTAAATATATACCGGGGATTGCTCTATCAACGAAATACTTATACAAAAGAACAACGATTAGCGAACTTAAAATATGCGGTAGAAACAATATCGTTTTAAACGTTTTGTGCATTAATCTCTTTTTATATAAATAATAAGAAAAGATAACGCTTAAAGGAGTGCTTATAAATATACCGCACAAATAAACAATTACTGAATTTTTTATAGCGGGAGCTAAAAAGGTAATATTTTTTAAATCAGCTATTACCTCTTTAAAATTGTTGAATCCGTAAAAAGAGAAGGTATTAGTATCTGGATTATAATCACGAAACGCTAATAATATTGAGTTAACGTTTACACAAACCCAAAA
Source organism: Christensenellaceae bacterium (assembly GCA_045596285.1). Lineage (GTDB taxonomy): Bacteria > Bacillota > Clostridia > Christensenellales > Borkfalkiaceae > HGM11416. Next base: position 6,836 of record JAZOCA010000113.1, read on the forward strand.
AATCACAAATTGCAAACATGGCAAAGCCATAACTGCTATGTAAAATAGCAGTTTATTGCGTTTGCCAATGTTGTTTTTTGCTTTCGGTTTAATCAAACCGTTATTCGATGTTAAGCTCCTCATTTTACATTCCTACCGTAAAATATCTTTCATAGGAACGCTTCCATGTTTCAAAATTGCTCCAATATCCTTTAAAATAATCTTCAGCATTTTCTTTTGCAATAAATGCATAGAAGGGTGAATTGTATGCTTGACCACCGATATTCGTAGTATATAAATCCCATAAAAGAGCTTGTTCGTTATCAATAGCTATTTTTGCAACAGGAAGAGTATTTACAATACTTGCTTTTGCACGAATATCCCAACAGCTCTTTGCAAATGGGCTTAACGAGTTATATTGCGCGTCTGTTAAAGAGTAGTTAAGACCTTTTGCAACACCAGTTGTGGTTGTAAATTCTTGTAAAGATTCATCTGAATAGCAAAAACTTACAAAGTCTTTTGCTAATTGCTCTTTATATTGATTATCTGCAACCTTTGCGTTAACGATGCAGTAAGAACCCATAATATCACGGAATACGGGCGCTTTTGCATTTTTAGCTTGGTCTTCTGCGCTTACAGCGGTAGGTATAGGCATCCATGCAAAATTTCTTACCTTTGCGCGATCACCAAACTGACCTACTGAACGGTTATAAGCATCTTTTGCTTCGTTCCACCAGTAGCTACCGTCAGCAATCATACCAATGGGCTTATTTTCTAAGCTTGAATAAATGAATTCTTCTTGAGAGTTTAGTTGCGTAAAGTTTGAATCATTATTTGAAAGTGAATAAGCATACTGGTCGATTTTATTGATTATTTGCTCAAGCACTTCTAAACCGTAATACTTTCCATATTGTTGTTTTAATAAATAACCGTTATCGGGAGTTATTGCAACGTCTTCAACAACGGGCTTGCCGTTTGAATCAAATTTAGTAATAATTTTAGTGGTATCATTACCGCTATCGTAAGTATAATTTAATCTTACTGCATCAGCGCCACCGATATTATCTGCAAATACGTCACAAATATATTCGGTGTAACCAATAGCATCACCAGGCCAAACCAAAGGAGTTATGCCAAGTGAAACCATTTTATCGCAAAGAACAAAGAATTCATCTATTGTCGCAGGAAGACCGTCATCATAGTCACCTGATACACCATTAGGACCAACTGACTTTTTATCTGTTGCTCTAATAATAAAACCGCCGTTTCCGTTATCCTTATCATCTGATAGGAATAACTTGTATTCATTAAATAAGTCAACGTCATAACTTAAACCACGGAATGGTTGATAGTGAGGAATCGCGTAATACTTACCGTTTTGAGCAGTTAAACCAGCCTTTTGGTCTGCATTTAACTTACTTTCGATAGTCACTGACTCACTAGTCGTGGGAGAAGTCTTTGCAGGAGCTTTCACAACGTCACTTAGATCTAATATTTCACCCTTTCTAATGTATTCGTTATAAGTAAGGTTTTCAGTAAAGTAAACGTCATACATATCGCTAGGTAATAATAACCATCTACCGTTTACTGTGTATTCGTCTTCAGGAATGATTTGAACACCCTTGGTTCCGGGTTCGTAAACCACGTCTGCGAACTTTTCTTCAAATCTAGCAATTGCCTTTCTAAACCATTCGTATCCTATACCACCTTGAAGGTTAGCAACGAATAGTTGCGTTTTGTTTTCATCAACAATGATATTTCCGCTGCCACTGTCAACGTCTGAGCCAGTAGGAATACCTGCAGGTCCGCAAGCACTACCAAATAGAGCCATTGTTGAAATTACTGCAGAGCAAAATAAAGTAAGAAATTTTTTCATATTTTTCCTCCAAAAATTTTTTTTATTTTAAAAGCTAAAAGCAACTTTTTCGTTACTACTAACTTAATTTGGTATCAAGTTTTAACATAAGGCGATGTCACAAACAATGACTGATTTTTTAAAATTAATAAAATAACTTTATATTAAGCCTAAAATACGGTTTAGATACAAGTAAGAGATGTCAAGCATTTTGTGAATTTTTGCAAGGGGGCGTACTTGCCGCACGTAGGAATTGCAAAAATTTATAAATAACGAACTATTACGCCGTAGATAAAGCGTATTTTATCAGTCACCTGTTGTGACAGAGCAGATTACAAATGCTTTTTTAGCTTATTAGCAAGATATATGCCCATCATAATATGGCCCAAACCAGAAGGATGCAATAAATCCGCGGACATATAATAATCTTTTTTGCATAATTCGTGACCGCTAATAAGATGAACGTTCGCGTATTTTTTAGCAGTTTGAGTTATAACCTTGCGGGAATTTGCAAAATTTCTTTTATAATCCATGCTAAATTCACTAATATCACTTAACCCCCTTACGGGTGTTGTAAAAAAGAGTTTTTTATTTGGGAATGATTTACAGAAATCATCTATAAACTCACCTACTCTTTCTTTTATAACTTTTATCGGGCGATTTGCAATATTAGTTCCTAACTCAAAATATGCAACGTCAAAACTTTCGCTCTTTAAATATTCAAGCATTTCCTTTTCGCAAAAGCATCCGCCAGCAATCGCTTTATTCTTAACTTGATATCCTATTATATTTCCCGCAACTTCCAAGTAAGGAAATAAGCCACAGGGCGCGCCAGATCCTTGTGATATAGAAGAGCCGTAAGCCAACATTATAGGCTTTTCTTCATACTTAAATGGTAACGCCTGCACACTATCTTTTAAGCCGTAAAATGTAATCGGAGTGTTACTTACGGGAACTATTCTCCACATATTATGCGGGAAACGGTTAACAGATTTAACGCCTTTAAGGGCGCTATTCCTTTTGACTTTAAATTCTCTTCTGCCTTCGCCTAAATTATAATGCGCAACCTGATAATCACCGGAATAAACAACTACAGAAATCGAGCTATCGCTCTGCAACTCGAAAGATATCTCATCGCTATCACAAAAAAAACGAATCTCTATACCTATGCTCACTATTGCACTTTCACTATGTTTAGTATAGTATTGCAAAAAGTTACCGTTTTCATCAAATTCTGGAACTGAAAGCGAGTTTATTACCTTCATGGGGAAACGATAAAGAGTTACACCATCGCCATTTTCTTGAACGTCTCCAACGTTAAAAAATTGAAAGTTATTATAAATCATCTATAATCCCTGTAATTTTAATTTTTGCTATTGTAAGCCAAAAATTCCTTTATTTATGCTAAAAAACTCATAAAATTTCATTTGTAATTTTTTTATTTTTTTGTTTTTCATTGTAAATTATTGACTTTATACCCTTTTAGCCTTATAATAATAACGCTGTTATAGCACAATGTCAATACACATTTCAATAAACTAATAGAGGAAAATAGCACAAAACGATAATTATGAAGATGTTTTATTATAATCACAATAAGGGAAACCCTATGCCGCCGCTTGAATCAGTAAAAATAACCTTTTACGAATTGAGTTTTATCCTACGCGGAACAATGACTTATTATGTCAATAATAAAAAAATCACTCTTAACAAAGGCGATATTCTTTTTCTTAGCCCCGGTTTAACACGTAAAAGATTAAAAATACAAAATTGTGAATACATCAGCTATAACTACTATACTACCGATAAAACCGTCGATTCTTTCGATCTGCCTACGCATATTCTCAATGGAACTCCCCCCGAAATTCTTATGATTTTGCGTGCTGGAGATGAAATTCATTTTCATAATCCTTACGAACTAGAATTGCTTGAACCTATTTTAAAATGCTTGCTACAATGTATTTTAAACAAATGTAAAATGGAACAAGTTAGCGAAATTGTAAAAAGTATAAAACAATACGTAATAGACCATATAAACGAACAAATTACCCTTGAACAAATTAGCAAATCTTTATTTTTTTCTACCGTTTACTGTTCTTCCCTTTTTAAAAAAGAAATGGGAATTTCTATTATTGACTACTGTTTAAACGAAAAAATAAAATTAGCAAAAAAACTAATTATTGAAAACGTTGAACTAAAATCAATTGCTGAACAACTTGGATTTAATACCTACAACTACTTTTCAAGAACTTTTAAAAAGAGAGAAGGTATTACACCAATGCAATACAAACAAAATTTCTTTACCCCTACATAATTTCAAAGAGTTCAAACACACGGTGTAAGCCCATTTAATACTTTAAATCTTTATTACTCCCTAATAGCTAACTTTCACCACCATATTTTTTTGCTTTCGTGGTGGCATATAGTAGCATAATTTAAGTATAAGTCAATCTCAATCTTAAATTAGTACTTAAAACTTAATAGCCATAACTTACTGCCAAGTGGATTTACTCTGCTTGGCTTTTTTGTTACCTTTTTAATTTATATTATAATAAAAATCACAAAAAAGTTAGGCTATAACGCGATTAACGCACTATTTTCATCTTTTCGTTGACTTCTACAGCGTGATATATGTTTTGTGTAAATTATGCCCGAACCATGCTCCTTTTGCCCCTGCCGAAAGGCAAAATAAAAAATAGGCGAAGGAATATAAAATGGTTGATTTTCTTCTAAGAAATAATCTTTTAAAAGATAAAATTAAAATACGCTTTAGATACAAGCAAGAGCAGGCATTTGTTAATTTTTTTAAGGGAGCGTACTTGCCGTACGTAGGAATTAGAAAAATTTACAAATAACGAACTATTGCGTAGTAGATAAAGTGTATTTTTCAACTATTTTTGGTTAACTTTTTTACGAGTTTTTATAGGCAACTTTTTTAATAAAATAAATAGGTATTCATTCCCCGCTATATAATAATAGGTATATTTGCTATCATTAGTTGGATTTATGATAAATAAAAGTATTGACAATTTTTTAATTTCATTGTATACTTTTTAAGTACAATTCGATTTTAAATTGATATTTAATATTAATTTTATGAAATTTTACTGAGTTTTTAGTCACCCAAAATCAAAACAGAGTTTTAAAGAAATTATATTATTTGTAATAATATACTTTTTAAACAAAGTGAAAATTGCTTTTTAAATTATAATAGGAGAACTATGTACCGCAATCGAATTATTATCACAATAACAAGTGTTATTTTTAGTGCCATTATTTCACTTTTCGCCTTTATTCCTATCACCTATTCAAAAAATGACGCATCAAACTGGATGAAAAAAATAGATGACGAAAAAGCATTTTTTTCTCTTTCCATCCCTGGAACACACGATTCCGCTGCACTACACTCCATAGCTGACGTAGCTGGAAAATGTCAAGATTTAACAATTAAAGAACAATTAAAATGCGGGGTAAGGTTCTTTGATATAAGATTACAGTTAAGGCATAATTCATTACACGCAGTACATTCTTTCGTTGATCAAGATCTATTATTTGACGATATTGTAAATGATTTTTATAAATTTTTATTAGAAAATCCTAGCGAAACCCTGCTTGTATCTATAAAAAAAGATGCAGACGATAAAAACTCAACCATTAATTTTGATCAGGCATTACTTTCTGAACTGCAAAATTATCAAACGATAATCGATAAAAGCAATCAACTACCCCAAACCCTTGGCGAAGCTCGAGGTAAAATGTATATAATTTCCAGAACTTTCTCAAATATTGGAATTCCAGCCTATAGCGGATGGGTAGATTCGGATTCTTTTGAACTAAACGATTTTTATATTCAAGACCTATACGCTGTAAACACCGTTGAAGAAAAAAAGTTAGAAATAATCAACGCTATTAATTACGCAAAAAACAATACAAATAAAGTTGTAATTAATTTTGCAAGTTGTTACTTAGTAAACTCATTCCCCCCGTTATATGCAAATACACCTGCAAACAAAATCAATCCATGGTTAACCGACTATATTATTCAGTGCAACCACTCTATTGGGATTGTTTTATGTGATTTTATAACTTCAGAATTAAGTCAAGCAATATATGAGAGGAATTATATATGAGAAGAGTTCTAAAAATCAGCTTAACAGTTTTAAACTGTTTAATAATTATATTTTCTCTAGTATTCATATTCATCGAAGGAAGATTACTGTTTTCAGCTGACTGGTACATTTATGAAAATACATTTTTTGCATTAATAAGATATTTTTCAAGGTTTTTTATTGCACTATTTGCCTTGGCTACTTCCATCCTATACTACATCCAAAATAAAAAACAATCTCGATCTTTACACTTTATATACAATTTATTTTCTATGATATTGTTTTTAATTTCCGTATTTGCACTATTTACTATTACCAACTACGTTCAAATTGGCTTTTTTACCCTTGCAACACTTTATTTTTTCATCAATTCGTTGCTAATATTTTGTTTTAAAAAAAGCGAAAAGGAGTCACAATGCAAAAAAGAATAATATCATTTATATCTGTAGTATTAATTATACTTAGCACTTTATCTGCATGCGACGTTGAAATACACTTTAATGGGGATTCATCTTCATCAATTACTTCATCATCTTCTATTGCTTCAACTCAATCCTTAAATCAATCAAGCATAAATATACCCGAGCTTGACGAGAATGAATACATTCTTACCCTTGACTATGCCAACGCACCATCAATTACAGAAAATTACTTTACAACGCAAATAGACGGCTTAAATTTGGTGTATTCGGGTGCATATTCTTCAAATGAAGATGAACACGTAAACCTATATAAATCAGGTTATTTTACAAATATTACCCCATTTGGGGATTTAAATTACGTTACTATTAATTTCGACTATATAAACGGATCAACCGCGGAAGAACAAAATCTATATGGTTTCGGCTATTTAAAGTATCGAATTAGCAATAATTTTATTGATAATCCCAATGATTATGGCATTGAACTTGTAAATGATAATAAAGATATCGTGATAGATCTTTCAAAAACTAATAACGATAATTTTATAAGTTTTTGGACTCCAAGATACATTAAAATTAATTACTTACAATTCATTTATACAGAAGAAGAATATCATGTAGACAAATCTGATTTTACGATACAAATATTTTCCACAAACGATTTACACGGACAAGTTAATCAAGCAGACGGATACCCTGGCTTGTCTTCATTAAGTACAAAAATGCAAACTTTGGCCGGTCAAGGCGATCAATTCAACATTTTTATTGATCAAGGAGATCTATACCAAGGAACTTCCGAATCTGGTTTAACAAATGGTTATATAATGGATGACTTCTTGTTAAGAAACGGATACGAAAGCACAACGCTTGGCAATCATGAATTTGATTGGGGCGTAGAAAGGATCATTGATCACGTAAAATATTCCACTGTAACAATACTTGCTAACAACGTGCGGTATTCATCTACAAATCAGGCTCCCGAATGGGCGACTCCGTATAAATTAGTATCGCGTAACGGCGTAAAAATCGGAATAATAGGCGCAATCGGAAACGTAAAAAGTTCCATTTCCGCTTCACAGGTTAAAAATATTGACTTTTTAACAGGAAATCAATTAACCGAACAGATTAAAAAAGATTCTACGGCATTAAAAGAGCTTGGTGCTGATTTTATAATTTTATCTATTCATGACGGCGATAGTTCAAAATCTAACGGCACAACGTTACTAAGTTACTACGACATATCCACTTTAAGCGGTAATTACGTTGATTTAGTCTTAGAAGGTCATTCTCATCAAAGATATGCATTTTACGACTCAAACGGAGTATGGCATCTTCAAAATAGAGGTAATGGATCTTCATTTTATCTTACAAAATTAAAATGCACATACAATGGTGAAGATTACAGCGTAAAAGTTGACGAAACAAACAAGCCCTGTTACCATTCTGCAGAATTAATAGACAAAGATCCCGCTTTCGAAACAATTAACGAATGGTATAGCACATATGTATATGGTAAAAATCAAAATCAAGTAGTTGGAAAAAACGTTCCCTATATGGATGACGATAGTTTTGAGCATTTAACAGCAAAATTATATTATGAATACGGGTATTCTAAAACATCAAATACTCAATATCAAATCGTTGCAGGAGGTGGCTTTATACGAACGAGAACGCCTTATAATTTACAAGGCGGTACAGTTCTTTATGGAGATATATTTAATTTATTACCCTTTGATAACGATTTAGTCCTTTGTTCAGTTAGTGGTAAAAACCTTAAGAAAAAATTTTTAAACACTTCTAATAGCGATTATCACGTATATAGTACCATAAACTCATCTCAAGTTTCAGATTACGGCACTTATTATATATTAACCGATTCTTACACAAGTGATTACGTATATAATAATCTAACGGTAATAAAAAACTACACACTAACAGACGGATTATATGCGCGCGATCTCGTCGCAAATTATTTTAAATCTAAATATCTATAAAAAATTGAAGGTTCGGCTTTTGCCGAACCTTTGTTATTTTAACTGAATATTATTTTTTTCTATATAATC
>JAZOCA010000114.1:0-3956 GCA_045596285.1 Christensenellaceae bacterium
TAAATAAATTATATAATAGAAAAGGTACGCTTGTGTATTTTTGCAAAGCGCGAAAAATTTGATAAAAAATCAAACAATATATTTATTTATACGGAGGTTTTTCAATGAAAAAGATGACCATTGACGGTAACACCGCTGCCAGCCACGTGGCGTATGCCTTTAACGAAGTTGCTGCGATTTACCCGATAACCCCTTCTTCACCCATGGCTGAAGTAGCAGACGAATGGGCTACTGCAGGTAGAGTTAATATGTTCGGTCAAAAATTAAGACTTGCAGAAATGCAATCTGAAGCAGGCGCAGCAGGCGCAGTACACGGCTCTCTTTCTGCTGGTGCTTTAACCGTAACTTACACTGCAAGCCAAGGCTTACTTTTGATGATTCCTAACATGTATAAGATTGCGGGCGAATTACTTCCCACCGTTTTCCACGTAAGTGCAAGAGCGGTTGCTGGCCACGCGCTTAATATTTTTGGCGACCATTCAGACGTTATGGCATGCCGTCAAACAGGTTTTGCTATGCTTGCTTCTGCATCTGTTCAAGAAGTTATGGATCTTTCACTCGTTGCTCACCTTTCAACTTTAAAGAGCAAAGTTCCTTTCTTACACTTCTTCGACGGTTTTAGAACCAGCCACGAAGTTCAAAAGATTGACGCTATTGACTACGACGAAATGAAGGCGCTTGTAGACATGAAGGATATCGAAGACTTCAGAAAGCGTTCATTAAACCCCGAACACCCCATTCAAAAGGGTACTGCACAAAACGCAGACATCTACTTCCAGAACAAGGAAACTGCTAACGTATATTACGATGCAACCCCTGAAATCGTTCAGAAGATGATGGATAAAGTTTCTAAACTTACCGGCAGAAGCTATCACTTATTCGACTACGTTGGCGCACCTGATGCAGAAAACGTTATCGTTATTATGGGTAGCGGTGCAGACTGTGTTGAAGAAACCATCAATAAATTAAACGCAGAAGGCCACAAGTACGGCTTAGTTAAAGTTAGACTTTACAGACCTTTCTTTGCAAAAGCATTCATTAAGGCTCTTCCCAAAACCACTAAGAGAATTGCCGTTTTAGATAGAACTAAAGAACCCGGCTCACTTGGCGAACCTTTATACCTTGACGTTTGCACCGCTTTAGCAGAAGCAAAGAAGAGAATTACCGTTGTTGGCGGTAGATACGGTTTAGGTTCTAAAGAATTTAACCCCTCTATGGTTCTTTCTGTATACAAAAACCTTGAACAAGATAAACCCAAGAACCACTTCACCGTTGGTATTTACGACGACGTTACCAACACTTCACTAGATTTTAGCGAAAAATACGACGCTGCACCTGCAGGCACTATTAGCTGTAAGTTCTACGGTTTAGGTTCAGACGGTACTGTTGGCGCTAACAAGAACTCTATTAAGATTATCGGCGACCACACCGATATGTACGCTCAAGGTTACTTCTTCTACGATTCTAAGAAATCTGGCGGTATTACCGTTTCTCACTTAAGATTTGGTAAGACTCCTATTCAATCACCCTATCTAATTGACGCAGCAGACTTCGTTGCTTGCCACAATCCTTCTTACGTTCTTCGTTACGACATGGTTAAGGACTTAAAAGAAGGCGGTAAATTCTTACTTAACTCTTCTTGGAACACCGTTGAAGAACTAGGCAAGAATCTTCCCGCATCAATGAAGAGAATGCTTGCTCAAAAGAAGGCTAAAGTTTACAATATAGACGCTATTAAGATTGCTGGCGAAATCGGCCTTGGCGGAAGAACCAACGCAATCATGCAAGCTGCATTCTTCTATATTAACGACGACATTATGCCATACGCTAATGCAGAAGAATATATGAAACAAGCTGTTAAGAAGAGCTACTGCAAGAAAGGCGACGCAGTTGTTAACATGAACTACGCTGCTATAGACAAAGCTTCTTCTGAAATCGTTGAAATCGCTATTCCCGAAAGTTGGGCAACCACCGAAGAAGGCGCACCTGCATTAGAAGTTCGCGGTACCGAATACTTCAAGAATATCGTTCATCCCATTCTTGCTCTTGAAGGCGACAATCTTCCTTCTTCTGCTTTCAATGCAGACGGTTCTGTTCCCACCGGAACGACTCAGTTCGAAAAACGCGGTGTTGCAATTAAAATTCCCGTTTGGGATGCAGATAAATGTATTCAATGTAACCAATGTGCATTCGTATGTCCTCACGCTTGTTTAAGACCTGCTCTTAACGACGCTAACGCACAAAAACCCGAAGGTTACGTTACTAAACCCGCTATGGGCTTAAAGGGATTTGAATACAGAATGCAAGTTTCACCCTTAGATTGTATGGGTTGTGGCGTTTGTGCTAACGTATGTCCTGCAAAAGAAAAGGCAATCACTATGGTACCTTTTGCACAGGTTGCTAACGCAGAAATCCCCAACTATGAATACAGCGAACAACTTCCCGAAGTTGATACCAGCGCGTTCAAGAAAACTTCAGTTAAAGGCAGTCAGTTCTGTCAACCTTTATTTGAATTCTCTGGCGCATGTGCAGGCTGTGGCGAAACTCCTTACGTAAAAGTTATAACCCAACTCTTTGGCGATAGAATGATTATCTCTAACGCAACCGGTTGTTCTTCAATTTACGGCGGTAGCGCTCCCACTTGCCCCTACACCACCAACAAACAAGGTCACGGACCTGCTTGGGCTAACTCATTATTCGAAGATAACGCAGAACACGGCTACGGCTACTGGCTTGCTTACGCTCAAAGACGCGATAAATTAGCAGCTACTATTGAACTTGCGTTAGAAAAAGGCGCTAAGGGTAAGATTAAGAAAGCCTTTATCGAATGGCTTGAAAATAGAAATAGCGCAGAAAAGAGCAAAGAAATCGCTAAAGTTATCGTTAGTGAAATTCCCGCTGCTATTAAGAATACCCGTGGCGAAATTAAGGTTATCCTTAAAGATATAGAAACTCAAACCGATTGCTTAGTTAAGAAATCTATTTGGATTATCGGTGGCGACGGTTGGGCTTACGATATCGGTTACGGCGGTTTAGACCACGTTCTTGCTATGAACGTAGACGTTAACGTTTTAGTTCTTGATACCGAAGTTTACTCTAACACCGGCGGTCAAGCATCTAAGTCTACCCCCACCGGCTCTGTTGCTAAGTTCGCTGCAGGCGGTAAGAGAGTTAAGAAGAAAGACCTTGGTATGATGGCTATGAGCTACGGCTACGTTTACGTTGCACAATGCTCTATGGGCGCTAATAAGCAACAATTCTTAAACGCTATCGTTGAAGCAGAAAGCTACGACGGACCTTCTCTTGTTATCTGTTACGCTCCTTGTATTAACCACGGTATCAATATGAGCAATTCTCAACTTGAAGAAAAGAAAGCTGTTGACGCTGGTTACTGGCATCTTTACAGATACAATCCCGCTATCACCGAAGGAAACCCCTTCACTTTAGATAGCAAAGATCCTATTGCAAGCTATCAAGAATTCTTAATGGGCGAAACCAGATACACCAGCCTTAAGAAGGCTCAACCTGAACTCGCTGCAGAACTCTTTGAAAAGGCAGAAGAAGAAAACAACGCAAGACTTGCTAAGTATAAAAACTTGGCAAAGAAAGACTAATTCTTCTTTATAAATAAAATACAAAGCGGAGTGATTACTCACTCCGCTTTTTGTTGATATAAAGAAAAACCACGCGATAGTCGCGTGGCTTGGTAGAGGTTTACCGGTGAGTGGAAAAAAGCCTTCCCCAGTGGGGGAAGGGGGACCACGTTAGTGGTGGATGAGGTGTTTGGGTAAAAAATATAAATAAAAATTAAAGCGCTAAATTATACAACTCCTCATCCGTCACTCGAAAACTCGTGACACCTTCTCCCGCAGGAGAAGGCAAAAGTGAAACCCGTTGACGGGTAGCAGGTAATAAGTGCATGACTGGCAGGTCAAATAAAAAGCATATTTGTGCTA
>JAZOCA010000115.1:0-10074 GCA_045596285.1 Christensenellaceae bacterium
AATAATTAAAATCTTGTAAGTTGGCTTTCCTTGTCATACGAATGCGCCTACATATTAAATTCCGTTGTTTTCGTTCCATATTTTCTTTTACGTATTCTTGCGCTTCCTTTTCGCTTTCAAATAGGTCTAACATCTTTTTCACTACGTATGCGCTACGCTCACGCTTTGCAAGTTTTAAGCTTTCTTTGTAATACTCTTCAAACAGTTCTCTCTTAGTTGTTTGTCTTACATATTTTACTTTTTTCTTTTCACTAGTCGGCTGGCTCTTTTCGATTAACTCAAACAAATCTTTCACTTCTTCAGGTTCGCTTTTATCATCTTCCATTTCAAAAGGTGTTTCAACTTCTACAGTAATTTTTTCTTCTACCGCTTTTGGTCGCTTTTTAACAATTCGCGTGGTATGCGGAATTGCTATGTAATGCGAGCCGTCAAAATACACTTTTGCTTCGCCATACGACATTTTTACCTCCTTTTTGTCGCAGACTGTTGGATTTAACTGCTTTTAGTTAGAGTCTGCGGTTTTGTACAGCCCATCGATAAAATAACTATGTTGCAGTTTTAATTCTTCTATTGTTGCCTTTTCCGTTGCATACTCTACGTAATCGTTTAATCCTACTTTTGTTTTTCTTGCCAAATCGTTAAAGTAATCGCTAAAACAATCGGTTGAAAACCTTCTACTGTAAATCTTATTATTCATTACGTAGTATTTCTTCTTTTCTACCTTTCCATCCATTGTACCGCGTTCCTTCTCTATTTTTGATATCGAATAACCGTACTTGTTATATATTCTTGGAAGCGCCATATCAGTTATAATCGTAGTCTTCTTTTTACCCATCGAGCCACACGTCATTGACACGATTGGAAGCTCGTTTATAAACCCACAGTTACGCGCCTCAAAGTGCTGTAATAAGTTAACCGCCATACGCTTTCTTATAATACCAAAAACGTATACGCCAACGATTACAAACACCCACCAAGGAACTGTTCTAAAAAGCACCTGTAAATCTATTGCCAGCTTACAAAATTGTCTGAATAAACCACCGAACTCAAAGCTCGATGAAAAGTATAAATAATATGCTATAAACGCTATCAATATTGAAATGAAATTTAAGTTAAAAACCCACATTAAAAGCCATATTTTGAAAACTTTTATGTTTTGCATAATATACTCCACATAGCTAGTTATGAACCGCCTAACTGGTGTGTAAAATATCGCCTTTAATCGCTTACAAAACCTTAGCGGAAGAGTATCTCGGTTATAGTTATTATTGATTGTATTATACCGTTCTTTCATAAGCAAATACAGCAATAAAAACACGGGTAAAAGTATTATTACTACCCTTGAAAAATTACTTAGTTTTATCCCTGTTTCGTGGAAATATCCAAGTAGATTTTCCTTACTAAAAAGTAACGCAAAATACCCCTTGCTTTGCTCTGTAAACTCGTTTAGATCCTCCGGCAGGATTATCTCTTGCTTTATCACTTTCGACCATTCTACCACCGTTGGAACGGCACTGGTTTTACGGTTAAAAATGAATGCAAAATATATCCTTACCGACGACCATAAATCGACTAAACTTTCCCATAATCTTAGGTATGAATTTGTAAACTTAAATACGGTAAGATAAACAAAAAATATGCTTATCATTATGGTGATTGTTAAATAAATTTTTCTTAGTCTATTACTCATACAACACCCCCTATTACCCTATTTATGAAAGTTGGCTACCCGTATAAAACAGATAGCCAACCACCAATAAAATTATGATAAGAAGGAGTATTGAAATAATTCTTTTTATTATTTTCAACGCTCATTCTCCTTTAGTTTATTTTGGCTTAACAGTTCTATATAATACTAGCACTTTACCTATAACGTAAATTACTAATATACCCATCGCCAATCCTAACAATACTGCCAAAAAATTCAAAATGTCCTTTCCGTCTGTACCCTGCAACTTATCAATCGCCTCTCTAAACTTACGAATAGTTAGGTCTGATAACGTTTCAAAGGGTACGTTTTGCACTTCTAACCCAGTTGTATCCTTTGGTATATCTAAAGCATTTAAGCTAAATTCTTGATTATCTGTTCTAAAATGCAACCAAGTAATAACTGTTTGCTTTACCTCATGACATACTGAAGTTGAATGATGGTCATAGCACGTGCCGCCAGCACTTAAAAATATATACCACCACTTCATATCTTGCCAATATTTCACACTTTCACGTGTGCCTGAATGCACTTTAAACAACCAATGGTACTTTTCTTTGTTATTTTTTACTCGGTTTTCTTGTATGTTGTTTACATATTCTATAAATGCTTCATTACCAGTTGTATTTAAATTTGATAAATCCCTTGCGTTTTGAATATTATTTACTTGATAACATACCTTTTGATTCCACCATAAAAAATACGGCCTTTCTACTTCTTCTAAATAACTTCCCATTTCTATTCGGTTGTTATAACAACCCATTGAATCAGTTATTTCAATTTTATCAGCACTTGCCTGATAAGTGAAGTTGCCATTTTTCTTACCGTCACTTAGCCCTGCATAGCATGAACCATTTGAGCTTAATATCATTGTATCACACTCTGCAAACGTCATATCGGCTTTATAAGTAACTAACGTATAGTCATACTGCACTTCTACTAATTCTTCTATATCCTTATCGGTAGTGAAAAAATAATAAAAGTCCTCATTAAAACTTGTTGGCACGTTAGTCAAAGAGCCTTCGCGTGTTGCTTGTGTCAATAATAATGATACCTCACCATCGGTTATTCGCACGTAATCATCTTTAAAATAATTGTATACGAAATCCTCGCCTTCAGTCGCTGAAAAGAACATTTCATCCCTTACCGGCATTACAGAACTTTTGGTTATATCTCCATTACTAAGCTTATATTGTATATAACAACTGTTGATATAAATTCTTGTATCTTCTTGCAAATTTACCAAGTTATCAATACAAAACTTCATAAATCTACCCTGATATCCACTTGAATTTATAAATCGGCCTACGTAATCGGTAAATACTTCACTAAACGTTCCGTCTGCTTTTTGCTGCTTTGATAGCGATATATTGAATACTCCGTTTATTACGTCTAAGTTATCTTCTCGATAAGTATATAGGTATAAATATAACGAAGAGCCAACGGGTTTTGCGCATAAAAACTTAAAACTTAATTCCTTATCTGTATTTTCGTTCGGATACAGCGTTTCAGGATTAAAGCCTAAATAGTTTTCTCCGCCGTATAAAACTCTTAAATCGTATAAAACGTTAGAGGTTTCTATTGAGCTAACTTCTGCCGCAGAAACTCGCGTTGGCGTTACGTATATACCCATAAAAACAGTGCAAATTAGTGTTAAACAACATATTATTTTTTTTATCATTGTTCATCACCCCACTACTGTTTCTTCATATATATTTAGCCTTACAACCTCAACAGCTTCTAAATCTACGGTAGGAATATTGATTAAATACAGACCGCCTTCAGTTATTTTTACCGGAGTTGACGTGTAATTTGCATAAGTATATTTAGTGCAAACTTCTACGTAATTGCCCGTTGTTTGAGCCCAGCCTTTAATACTGCTATCACCTATATATTCTTTCATAACGTCTGTTAATTCAATGAATACAAGGTCATTATAGCCTTCTATTTCTTTATATTGCTCATCAGCAGTAGTCAAATCTAAACTCTTTACAATCGCGCCCTTTTCGTAAATATTTAACAACATTCCGTTATTAGAAGATATTACTGTTTTTATATACCCACCGTCACGAACAAGTCTTTCAGGATCTTCAATAGTTAAGAAGAGTGCGCCAACGTCTACGGTTAAGCCTTCTGCTTTTACTATTGCTTCCTTATCGAAATATACCTCTTTTTCTAGTGAAATCGACTCGCCACTTGCATCAAGACCAGCAAAGGTTACCTTATCAACACCTAGGCATTGAATCAATACATTTTCTACAGGTTTTGGTTCTTTTAAGTATATACACAAGGTTAAAACGTCAGCTCCACCGTCTAATTCAAAAAGAATATCATCCACTACAGTAGCTAAATCTATACCGTAATCGATGTTATCTTCTATCCTATCGCATTCTTCAATTCCACTCATTTGTGTATTATCATGGTTTAAATATCCTTGATATAAAGCTCCATCTAGTAGGTTTTTATCACCGTCTTGAGAAACACTGTTTTTATACGTTCCTATAATCAATTTATTGTCAATTAAAACCTTTTCATTTTCTACTATAGTTGAACTTTCTTCTTTAGGTAGTTCTTCTTGCTCTTCCGGCTTCGTTATACTTGCAAGACAACCCGCAAGTATAACTATAACTAAGACTGATAATATAATGGAAAGTATCGTTTTGTTTTTCTTTTTCATTATATCACCCCCTTATCCTTACTTAGATTCTTTTTCAGGTAGACCGTATACACCTTCAAGCTTTCTTACAAACAATTCTGTGATTAAATCCATACCTTGTTCGTTAGGATGTAAGCCGTCTATCGTATACTTCGCATAGTCGTAGCCTTCAATGTTAGCAATATCTACTAAATGACACTCAAAGTATTCGGCAATTTTTCTAATTGCTTTGTTGTAACTAGCCAAAGTATCAGTATTTTTATTCGTACCGTTTGCAGGTAAAGTTAATACAAATATATCAGCATTTTCATACTTTGTAATCATTTTGTGAATCATTATAGCATAAGCTTCCGCCACAGTTTCAGGGGTAATATACCCTTCTTCCTCGGTATAAATGTCCTCTAACTTGCTAAAATTACCTATTTCTAAGTTCGCGTTAAAGTCGTTTATACCAATATATACGGCAATAATATCGGGATGAGTTCCGCTATTTTCACCAGTATTATCGTGTAACTGTTCGCATCTAGTTAAATACGATGCGCTACCGCCTGTTAATACCCTTGAACCCGACCAGGAATTGTTTACAAGCATAGTCATACCGGTGGCATTTGCGGTTTGCATCCACCAAGTTTCGCTATCTTTATCAATTTCTCCCTTAGGATAATATACAGCATTACTACCAATAGTGTTGTTTGTATTGGTTGCATCGTTACTTATTCCGCTAAAAGTTGAAATACTATCACCTAAAATAGAGATGGTTTTGCCTTTTAAATCTACTACGTCATCAGTATAAATACTGTAAAAAATACTTTGACTAGATTGTACGAGTCCTGATTTACCTAAATCGTATACAAAGTGATAATCAGCGCCTTGCGCGTAACAACAAATAACTGGATCGTCCGGGCTCATAAACGCTAACGTTTCATCTGCTCCAACGTATATAAACTGGTCGGATAAATCAATACTAATCCACTTGTTTACAGTCGTACTCGTAAGCTCTTCTTTGGGTAAATATATCTTATACGTAGTATACGCCTCTGAAGTATAGACTCCGCCCTTTTTTACGGTTGAACTCTTAATTACATGTAAACTAAAATATTGATTTTCATCTACTGCTTTTACGCTTCTCACAGGGGCTGCTATCTTTGTTATTCGTTTATTACAAAACAACTCCGTGTCTTGATACGCATACGGCGCTACGGTCATATTATCAGTTAATGTCAATGATGAGATAGGAAATTTTTCCTCAAAATCACCACCAAAAGTAGCTTCATATTCTACTTCTACCGGTGCGGTATTTCTTGCTTCTTCTAGGGGTTTTCCTATAAAGAAATAAGCACCTAAACCGGCAAGTAAAACAACAACCAATACAATAGCTATTATTGTTATAACTTTCTTCATTTTTATTTCCTCCAAAATTTAATTAAAAAACTGCGACTCACAGTGGCTTTAACCACCGCAAGCCGCAGAAACGGTTATTTTTTTATTATGCTTTCGCTACTTGCTTAAGTAACATATTAAGTAGCGCTTTGTCTGATCTCTTTGCGGGTTTTACGTTGAATTCGTAAATTTCACCGTCTTCATCAACGCTCTTAACTCCATAGGTATTACCAGTTATTACTTCACCTGATGCTTCATTCTTGATTTCAAAAGGCTTTACTAATAATTCAGTCGCGTTTGAATCACCGAATATAATATCTAATACAACGTATCCGTTATAATCCTTTTCAGGGGGCATAATGCTGATTTTTACGTCTACCCCTCTAATGTTGCCTCTTACGAAGTATGCAAAGTAATTCTTATTGTTTTTAGTGTAAGGTTCTCTTTCTACCATAACTGCTTGATTTTTGTTTTTCATAACTTATTTTACCTCCTTGTTATGCTGATTTTTTGCCTTTTTGGCGAGAGATGCGTCTTGCTTCTGCAGGCTTCTTACCTTCCGCAAGTGCCTTCTTATACTTGTAAATGCCGGCGTGGTCGCTCTGACATTGTAGATAACCCGATCTCATGCCGAGTTGATATTCGCTAAGTTCTTGACCTACTTTCTTACCATAGGTATGAACTCTTGCCTTTCTGTCTGCTGCGTAACCCTTTGCTCGCTTTGAGGGAGTTGTCCAGCGTCTTTCGTTGTTGTACTCTTTTGCCATTGATGTTTTCTCCTTATCTTGAATTTTTTCTGTGCCCGTGTTGCCGTTAGCTAAGCGAAGAATGTATTATATAATTGTTATTCGCAATCAACCGTTCGCTTTTGAAATACTAATCTCCGGCGATTCGTAAACAGTCGGTGGCCACCTTACTTGCAAGAACCGCTTAAGCGTAATCGTTAACTTTGCGCGCTCAGGTTGATTACACCTCGATTATACACCATAAAAACAAAAAGCACCACTGACTACACTCTTCAAAATTCTTGATTATATCGGAGATTTTTATTAATTTATCATTAATTTTTATTACTAAACTATTTTTATTTTATTATCAAATCTTACTAAATTCTTATCGACTTTTAGTTATAAAAAAATCAGACTCCAAATGGAATCTGATAGGTTTTTTTATAAAATCTCTTTATATCTCTTTTATCATCATAACAGCTTTATCTTTGCTTTTTTGCTATGCAGTATAGACTAAACTTACTTGTAAAATTTCATAACAACTTAACATAAAATAAAAATTTAATTTCAAGCAACTTCCTCTTTATTAAAATAACTAAAGAAAAATGCAATCAATTTTCTATTCATCTTGTATATGTAATTTGCTGAATAACCTAATTGATCTGCTGCGTTTTCTTGCGTACAACCTTCGATATATATTGAAACATATATTTCATACAACCTTGGTTCCGCATTACATACTGCTTTATTATACTTTTCTACTAAATCTACTATGCCACTTTTCCCTACACACCCGAATGCTTTATCGAAAAGCTCACGACGTGAATAATAATATCTAATTTGGTTCAATTCTTGTCTTATTTTATGCATCTTACTTACTCCTTAATTGATTATTTTGCTTTTCACAGTTTTGTTTAAGAAAGATTCATAAAAAGGGAAACTGTTTTCGTTACCTTCTTAAATTATACCGTTATTCGGATTATGGATTACGTTATCGACTACGCCTAGTATACTCCACTCACCCTCAGGATATATATCCTCATATATTTTTTTACCCATTTCGTCTACCTCATCGTTTGCGGGCTTTAAATAATACTTGCCATTTTTAATCGCTAATATCTTTGCGGTTGCTTCATCGTCATTTACTCGCGCAATTACCACGTCGCCAGCGTTTGCAGCATTTTGCACGCGTACCACCATTAAGTCACCATCAAAAATACCCTTCTTAATCATGCTATTTCCTTTAGCATATAGAATAAAATGCTTTTCACTTCCAAATATCTCTACCGGTAATGCTACGGTTGCCACTACATTTTCAACGGCAGTAATGGGTTCTCCGCACGCGCATGTTCCTATTATTGATACTGGAGCTGTTTTACCTAATTCAAGATTGTTCGGTATAGAAATTACTTTCTTATCTTGATTATAAGTTCGGCTTATCATTCCACGTTCTTCCAAACACCTAACTGCTCGTAAAGCACCGGCGCTACCTGAAATATTACAAGCTTTACTTATTTCCCTTATCGAGGGGGTTCTACTCTCCGTATACTGTACATGGGTAATATACTCGTATACTTCATTTATTCTCTGTTCGTTAATTTTTCTCATTCATCATCCTTTATTGCTTGTTAGTGAAACACTTTGTTTCGTTATAAAGAATATCATATTAACTTTTATTTGTCAAGGGCTTTATATTGTGGTATCGAAATATTATTCTTTTTCTTCTTTATTTTTACTTCGCTCGCTTTTTCTTTTTATATACCTTATAAAATGTTCGGCTATTACAGGCTCTAACGAATTTGCTAACGAATGCTTAACTTCATCTGGAATTAATTCTATTTTAGGAAATTCATCTATGTAACATTTTAAGTTAGTTTTACTATCTTTAATTTGGACTTCTTTCATATCAACACCTCCATATTTCTTTTATGCCTCTACTATACACTATTTTATTAAATTTGAAAACTGACTGAACTATGCAAGTTTTTATTCTTTTTAATACAATTTCCTTATTAAATATGACTCATCTCTTATTTTACCTAACGTAATTATTACATTGTTTTCTTTGTTAGTATATCAGAAAAGCGTCGTCCCAGTAAAAGGCTAAAAATAGCACTTAAACTTTTTAATACCAAGTATATTAACGCACTATTTTTATCTTTTTCTTTTACTGCTAGCCGTTTTCTGATGGCGCTCCTTGTCGAAGTTTTCGACATTAGAGCGAAAGGTTTTTGTACAGCTTAGTATGAATTTAGGTATATTTTTTATAGGTTTGACTCAAAACTGTCAAGTTATTTAAGAAATTACGAAGATCTACGTCAGTTGTTCTTTAAAACTTTTTCGTTTACGATTAGAGAAAACAAAGAAATATGGAGGTAACAACAATGAAAACAGCTGTAATTTATGCTCGTTATTCGAGCGAAAAACAAACTGAGCAATCTATCGAAGGACAAATTCGTGAATGTACTGAATATGCAAAATACAACGATATAGTTATTCTCGATAAATACATAGATAGAGCAACAACAGGAACAAACGATAACCGCGCATCATTCCAAAAGATGTTAAAAGATTGTTCTAAACAAGCGTGGGATATCGTGCTTGTTTATAAACTTGACCGTTTCTCACGTAATAAATATGAAATGGCAATGCATCGAAAAACCTTAAGAGATAATGGAATAAAATTAGTTTCAGCTAAAGAAAATATTCCTGATTCACCTGAGGGTATCATTTTAGAATCGTTACTTGAAGGTATGGCAGAATACTACTCTGCTGAACTTAGTCAAAAGGTATTACGTGGAATGCGAGAAACCCGAATTAAAGGAAATTTTACTGGCGGTACTTTGATCTATGGTTATAAGGTTGAGAATAAAAAAATCCTAGTTGATGAAAACAAAGCTCCCGTTGTAAAACGTATATTTGAAGAATACGCTTCTGGAAAATTTGTCAAAGATATTATTAGTGATTTAACGAAAGATGGTTTTTTACACAGGGGTAAACCCTTTGCTAAGTCTACACTTTCAAGTATGTTAAGAAATAAAAAATATATAGGAATTTTTGAGCATAAAGATGAAGTTTATTATAATTGCTATCCTGCAATAGTCCCGCAAGATTTGTTTGACGTAGTTAATAAAACTATCGACGGTAATCGTTATGGTAGTCATCCAAAAGAAATAGTATATCTTCTTAAAAATAAAGTTAAGTGTGGCTTATGCGGGAATATAGTTTCTTCTGACACAGGAACAAGTAAATCTGGAAAGGTTATGCGGTATTATAAATGTTCAAATAGAAAAGTTCACAACAAATGTTCAATGAAAACTATTAGAAAAGATATTCTTGAAGAAATTGTCTTGAACACAACTTTGAAGATTTTTGAAGATAAGGAAATGATTAACGACCTTGCCGAAAAAATTCTAAAAGCAAATCATATAAAATCAGATGATAATACAAATTTAACTTTACTTGAAACCGAAAAAATGCAAATTAATAAAAGTTTATCAAATCTTCTTTCTGCAATAGAAAACGGTTTAGTTACTTCAACAACAAAAACAAGATTATTGGAACTTGAAGAAAAGCTTAAAAATATCGAAAAAAATATTTTT
>JAZOCA010000116.1:0-2760 GCA_045596285.1 Christensenellaceae bacterium
ATAAAAAATCCAGAATTAATAGAGTCAGTAGAGTTGTCGGTTTTTGGTAGAGAATTGATAACCAAATTGATATTAAGTGATGATTTACATGATAGTGATAAAAATCGATTAATTAATAGAATACAAGATTATTTTTCTTTGTCATCTGTAGAAGAGTCGACAGCAATTGCGGAAGCTTTAATTAAGAACAAACTTGATTCGTGTTCTAATAGATTATTGGACATGCTTACTAAAAGCGATATAAATGATGAACTTAAAATAAGACTTATGGAAATATACGGTTTAAGTTTACCAGAATCTAATTTTATTAAATATATGAAGAATATCGATCCTTCTTTGTCTGAATTAGATGATGTAGATGAGAAAGCTATTTCACATCACCAATTTGATAGAAAATTATTAAAACTGTTAAAAGATAAAAATATTTTTAAGGTGCGAGAGTATAAGGCAGTTATAAGAATAAAAAGAGTAAAAAATTAATTTTTCGTGCTTATATTTTTGGGAGATCTTTACTTGTAAACTAACAAAACACCTAAAATCTTTACTTTTTGGCTAAAATCGGCTTTTAAAAGTAAAGATTTTTGTTTTTAAAGGTAATACTCAAAACAATTGAAAAAAATGGTAAAAAGGGGTATAATATAGTTATTAGAAAATAAGGAGACACTATTATGAAAGTTGCAGTAACTTATGATAATGAACAAATTTTTCAACATTTCGGGCATACCGAACAGTTTAAGATTTACGATATAAAAAACGATGAAATAGTTTCTAAAACCGTTATCAGCACTAACGGCCAAGGTCACGGCGCACTATCAAGTTTCTTAAAAGAATACAACGTTGACGTTCTTATTTGTGGTGGCATAGGCGGTGGAGCTATAAGTGCGCTTAATGAATTCGGTATTAAATTATTTGGTGGTGTAAGTGGCGATTGCGACAGCGCAGTTGAAGCTTTTTTGAAAAACGAACTAGAATTTAATCCTAACGTTAGATGCTCTCACCACGACCACGAACATGGAAATGGTACTCACATTTGTGGCGAACATGGTTGTGGAAAAGGAAGTTGCCATCACAACTAAAATAAATTAAAGACGCCTTTATCGGAGGGTAAAATGAAAATTGTAATCGTGGGTGGGGTTGCAGGTGGTGCAACTGCCGCAGCAAGAATAAGAAGACTCAACGAACACGCAGAAATTATTATTTTTGAGCGTTCGGGCTTTATTTCATACGCAAACTGTGGTTTGCCGTATTATATTGGTGGCGTTATTGAAGATAAGGAAGATTTGATGCTTCAAACTCCCGAAAGTTTCTTTCGCCGTTTTAGAATCGTGGCAAAAGTTAACCACGAAGTAACCGATATTGACCTCAAAAATAAAGCCGTCCAAGTAACTGACTTAAAAACGGGAACGAGTTTTACTGAGACCTACGACAAACTAATTTTATCACCCGGTGCAAAACCGATTTTGCCCGATTTCTATACTGAAAACGAAAGGACTTTCACTCTCCGCACCGTAGAAGATACGCTTAAAATTCGCGCATTTGTAGAACAAAAACAGCCTAAAACGGCAGCTGTTATAGGCGGTGGCTTTATTGGTCTTGAAATGGCAGAAAACCTTGCTGAACTAGGCGTTAAAACTACTATTGTTCAACGCTCTAACCATCTTTTGCCGACGGTTGACTGTGATATGGCGTCGTTTGTCCACGCAAACTTCCGTCACCACGGCGTACAATTATTAATAAACACTAACACAAATAAAATGAGTATTACAGGCGAACAAGTTTCGCTTGACTTTGATAACGGCTCAAATATAAGCACAGATATGGTTGTGCTTGCAGTTGGTGTTATGCCCGAAAACACGCTTGCTAAAAAGATAGGTTTAGAACTTGGCGTTAAAGGTGCAATCAAAGTCAACGCCAAAATGGAAACTTCAATTCCCGATATCTATGCAGTAGGGGACGCAGCAGAGGTAAAACATTTTATAACCGATAAAGATTCAGTAATTTCACTTGCAGGGCCTGCCAACAAGCAAGGTCGCATAGTTGCAGATAATATTTGCGGGATAAATAGCGAATATAAAGGTTCTCAAGGCTCTTCGGTTATCAAGCTTTTTGATATGACGGTTGCAACTACTGGTATTAACGAACAGCAAGCAAAAGCAAACGGCATAGAATATGAAAAGGTTATTTTAACGCAAAACTCACACGCTGGCTATTATCCAAATGCAACGGTAATGACCGTTAAACTAATTTTTGAAAAGGCAACTTATAAAATTTTAGGTGCGCAAATTGTCGGCTACGACGGTGTCGATAAACGCATTGACGTTATTGCCACGGCAATTAGGGCAGGGATGAAAGCCGATGAACTAAAAGATTTAGACCTTGCTTACGCTCCGCCGTATTCTTCAGCAAAAGACCCAGTAAATATGGCAGGTTTTGTTGTAGAAAATATCAAAAACGGCATAGTTAAGCAGTTTTATTTTGAAGATATTCCGTCTTTAAGAGAAAGAAATGACGTGATTTTACTTGACACTCGCACACCTTTTGAATATATGCGTGGACACGCTGATGGTTTTATCAATATTCCACTTGATGATTTAAGAGAGCGTTTAGGTGAACTTGATAAAGCTAAACAAATCTACGTTATGTGCCAAAGTGGATTGCGCAGTTATCTTGCAACACGCATTTTAATGCAAAACTGCTTTGATGCCTACAACTTTGCAGGTGGTTTTAGATTATATAGTAGTATCAAAAATGAAGAAATGC
>JAZOCA010000117.1:0-3921 GCA_045596285.1 Christensenellaceae bacterium
CTGCTTCTTACGGTATGACCGACACTATGGGTAGAATGCATAGTGACGCACAGTTCGCTGGTTCATCTTCAGTTCCCGCTCACGTAGAAATGATGGGACTTATCGGTGCTGGTAACAACCCGATGGTTGGTATGACTGTTGCTTGCGCAGTTGCAGTTCAAGAAGTATTAAATAAATAATTAGTAAATTACATACAAAAAGAGGGTTAAACAAAAAATTGTTTAGCCCTCTTTTAATTTAATGGTTTAATCTATATTGAAGTGGTGGACAACCAAAGGTCACTTTAAATTGTTTTATGAAATGAGAAACGGTTGCATAGCCCAAGCAATCAGATATTTCTTGAATGGATAGATCAGTATATTTGATATATTCTAACGCTTTTTCTGTGCGCAACTTGTTTCGGTATTCGGACGGTGTAATTCCTGTTTGCTTTTTAAATATTCTTCTAAAATATTCTTCGCTCACGTGGCACTCTTTTGCGAGAGTGGGAATAGTGGGATTATCGGCAAAATGTTGGTGTAAATATTCTATACCCCGACTTATTGAGGAATTTTGTTTTGCTCTAAGCTGCTGATTGTCGAGGTTATTAAGAATTTCGTATAACGTAGCCTTTTTTTGAGTGGGGAGCGTGTTTGCGTTACTTGAAAGAAACCTTAAATTAAAGAACAAGTCTTTTAATTTAAACGAGTTGTTTTGAGAAAAGACTTTAACGTCGTCGCACAACCTAACCTGCTCGTTTAAATTTGCGTAAACATAGAAATTTACTTGCAAGGTAGAGCTACTTTTAGTCTTAAAATTGACAAATTCAACAGAGTATTCGCTGCCTTTAGGCGTGTAAACAACGTTACCTGCTTTTGCATAAATTCTTACACCTTTTTTTGTGGTGTAAATTGCATCACAATCGTTTAAGTAAAGTATAAGGTCGAAATTTTTTGGCTTACCAATACAATTAAAGGTTTGGTATTTTATCCAAAACTGCTCTATAAAACTAAAAAACTCCAAATTATAGTCTGTTTTGCACAATTCATTTATGGAAACTACTTTCATTTTATCACCTTGAATTAGTATGCTACTAAAATTTTCAAATGTAAAACAAATCAACGTGGTGTTCCGAAAAACGATATTTTTTGTGTTGAAATAGATAATGTGTTGTGACTGCGCTTATGATATAATTAAAGAAAAACAAAGTGGATATATTGCTATAGTTCGTTTATGATAGAATGGAAATAGAGGGAGACTAGCAAAGAATAGACGCGAATGCCATAAAAGAACTAAAAGAAATGTGGGAAAGTTTTAGGGAATAACTGTTTAAGGGTGTTTTATGCCATATTTATTTTTATTTATTTCAGTATTTGCAGGCGTTTCTAAAGGATTTTGCGGAAAGCGTATAAGTGGGTTTACGTCTGAATTCAAGAGTGCCGCCTATTCTAATTTTATAAGAATG
The DNA here is from genome assembly GCA_045596285.1 of Christensenellaceae bacterium. Taxonomy (GTDB): domain Bacteria; phylum Bacillota; class Clostridia; order Christensenellales; family Borkfalkiaceae; genus HGM11416. The sequence continues at coordinate 1,445 of JAZOCA010000117.1, forward strand.
TTGCTTTGCATACTTATAGGATTTTGCTTTGTATTATTTGACGGCGTAGTAGAGGAGCTTATACCAAACGTATCACTTTTAATCGTATCGGGCTTGTCGGGATTAACGACTGCGATGTTTGTTGTGTTTTGGCTTTTTGCCGTTAGGAAAGGTGCATATGTATTGGTTGACGTGTTTTTGACGTTAGGCACTTTGATATCAGCAGTTTTATCAATAATTTTTTACGGCGCAGAATTTACTTTTTTTGATGGTATTGGGTTTTTCTTGCTATTAATAGCGGCAGTCGTAATGTGTTCATACAGTGCGCAAATTAAAACCAAAATATCCATATCGGCATTATTGTTGTTGGTTATAGTGGCGGTAGCAAACGGCGTTTCGGATTTTGCAAAAGAAATATTTAATCGTGAATTGGGTGGTAAATATTCCGCATCAACGTTTAATTTTTATACTTTTCTATTTTCGGCTATCGCTCTGTTTTTCGTGTGCTTATTTTCAAAAGGGACAGAAGAAAGCAAAAGGAACATAAAAAATATAAACAGTAAGGGACTATTATACACAATATTTATGGCTATTTGTCTTTTTTTAAATTCATTCTTCAAAACGCTTGCTTCAAAAGAATTAGATATGGCGTTGATTGCGCCTTTATCGCAAGGTGCTTCGCTTGTTTTTGTTGCAATAATATCTGCAATTTTCTTTGGAGAAAAGATTAAATCTCGCTGTATCGTTGGTATCGTGCTTGCGATAACAGGATTAATAATAATGAATTTTGCATAACGACAAGATATGTTTGAATAGATAAAGGAGAAAATTAAAAGTGAAAACCAAACAAAAAATAAAAAAGTATATTAGTGAAACTTGGCAGTCAACCATTCGTTTTAATAAAGAGGATAGAGATACTTTGATTGGACTTCCTTTGCCATATTCTGTTTCGGGGTATGACGATGTCTTTCAAGAAATGTACTATTGGGGAACTTATTTTACAAACATGGGACTTATTATTTCAAACCAAATTGATCAAGCGAAAAACAACGTGGATAATATGGTTTACTTAATAAATAGATTTGGTTTTGTTCCAAATGCAAATCGTAAGTGGGGATTGAATCGTTCGCAACCACCATTTTTATCACAAATGGTGAGGGAGATATATGATATTACTAATGATGGAACTTGGCTTTTAGGGTGTTATAGCGCATTAAAAAAAGAATATGCTTTTTGGATGAAAGAGCGAATTACTGATTGCGGTTTGAATAGATATTCTGGGGAGTGCCACGATGCTGATAAATATTGTAATGCGTTTTGCGCAAGACTTAAGCTAGATCGACCTAAAGATAAAAGTTTAATTGAAGAATATGCCAACTCGTTTCTTTCCGGTGCAGAAAGTGGGTGGGATTTTTCAAGCCGTTGTGGACTTGTTCAACATAAATTTGCATGGGTAGATCTTAATTCTTTATTGTATGGTGTTGAAAAAAATATGGAATATTTTTCAGCCAAACTTAATTTTGGCGAAGAAAATTTCTGGAAAGAAAAAGCAAACACTCGTAAAGAACTAATGAACAAGTTAATGTGGAATAATAAACTTGGCGTGTTTTGCGATTATAACTTTGTGGAAGGGGAAAATAGGGATTTTATTTCTTTGGCAATGTTATATCCACTTTTTACAGGGCTTGCAACGGATGAACAGGCAAAAACGACCCTTGAAAAATTAGAAAAACTTGAACTACCGTATGGTTTAAGTTCTTGCGAAAATAGAGAAGACCTTTATAATTTACAATGGGACTATCCTCACGTATGGCCACCACTTCAACTAATAGCAATAAAAGCCCTTATTCGCTATGGTTACGTAGACGAGGCAAAAAGGATCGCAAAAAAATATCTTGAAGTAGTTGAATTGAATTTTGAAAAGCATGGGCGACTTTGGGAAAAATACAACGGCATAGATGGGGAGATTTCAATAACAAAAGAATATAAAACGCCGCCTTTAATGGGGTGGAGCGCTTCCATATATCTTTTTTGCGACGAGTTTATAGGTGAAATGTAACTATTGGATAAGTAAGCAAATAATTGATTAGTAATAAGAATAAAAAATTAAAAACAAATAATTAAAAGATTTAGACACGACGTTTTAAGGTTTATGCGTATGACGTGTCTAATTTATTTTTAAAAGATTTAGGGGGATAAGGGGTATTTTGAGTTTTTTTGTTGCTATAATATTTGCAAAATGATATAATGAAATAAACAATTTGTGTAGTATATGAGAAAGGCAATATGATTAAAGTTGATTTTAATAATGGCAAAAAAGTAAGTAAACAAGTATTAAATAGTGTTTACGAAAAACTAAAAACTCCTTATAAATAAAAATAGTGTGGTACTATACTGCTTTTATTTGTCGGTTAAATATGACTTTTTCTGTGCCATTTTCCATCTTGATTTTAGTGTATCCCTTTTCAACACTTCCGGCATAGAACATCTCATGTTCA
>JAZOCA010000118.1:0-37088 GCA_045596285.1 Christensenellaceae bacterium
TTTAATAGGCAAAAATCATTTTTTTAAAAAAATATTTTTACATATTTTAAACGCAAAAAAAGTTTACAATAAATATAGTTTATGATATACTTTTTTTAGGAGATTACTTATGAGATATTGCAATTTACATCAACATTCCACCTTTTCAGATGGAAAAAATTCACCAGAAGAAATAGTTCTTAGCGCGATTAGTAACGATATGGAAAGCATAGGTTTTTCGGACCATGCAAGGACGCCTTTTGAAGCTTTTCGCGGTGTTACAAATAAAAATAAGTGTACCTATAGCACGATTATTAATAATTTAAATGAAAAATATAAAGATAAGATTCATATTTTTAAAGGAGTTGAAATAGACTTTTATTCAAACATTGAAACAACCGATTTTGATTACGTTATAGGCTCGGTTCATTATCTTTTTAAAAATGGTGTTTATTTACCGATTGATTTTAGCAAAGAATTACAGATTTGCGCTATAAGAGATTTTTATAACGATACCCCCCTTTTATACGTTAAGGATTACTATAAAACGGTAGTTGAATGCATAAACAAATTCAAACCCGATATAATAGGTCATTTTGATTTGCTTACTAAGTTTTATTTATTTGATGAAGATGACCCTTCTTACCAAAAAATTGCCCTTGATTCGCTTGAAAAATGTTTATCTGTAACCCCTATTTTAGAATTGAATACAGGAGCAATATCTCGTGGGTACAAAAAAGAGCCCTACCCTGCACCTTTTATACTGCAACACGCTTTAAATAAAGGCGCTAAAATAATTTTATCTTCCGATTCTCATTCATCACAAAGCGTAATTTGCCATTTTGACCAAAGCGTTAATTTACTTAAACAAGTGGGCTTTAAAAGCATTGTAAAACTGACTAAAAATGGATTTACAGAAGTTGTAATATAATAAATAAGTGCCGATATAACGCGATTATCGGCACTTTTGTTTTTTAAAATATAAAAAGACCGTAATCGTTTTTTATAAAAAAACAGTCACGGTCTTTTGCGCTTTGCCCTTAAACGAAAAGCGCAAAAGACCGCGTTTTTACGTTTAATACAATGATTACAAAAATATTACTTGCTTAAAATTACAACTTAATGATAATTAGGTATATAATCTGAAGGTAATCTTTGTAAAAAGTAAATTTTAAAATATAATTTTATTCATTTACTAATCATAAAGCAAAGCTATTTAATCAACGAAAGAAATAAGTTTTCCGTCGTTGTAATAATATTATTTACCCTATTTAAGATTTTATACCTAAAAAATAAAAAAAGTAGAAAAATTTCTACTTTTTAAATCCGTTATATATTATTTCTTCGTCGCCTATAAAAGCCTTAATCTCTTTTGTGTTCTTTAAATATTCTACTAATTGAATACTGTTTTGAATTTCGTTTGGAATAATTATTCCACCGAAATCACCTTCATAAGGCTCGTGGTAATCACTTCCAACGATAATGCCAAAATCCTTTTCTTTTGCGTATTCTTCTACGATAGAGCGTTTTATAATATCTCTTTTTGATAAGTTAACTTCTACCCCATGCATAAAGCGACAATCCATAAATTCAAAACTTTCTCTTTGCGGATGTGCTTGCACCATTAACACGCCGTATTTTTGACAGTAATCGAAAAGTTCTTCTTGGGTTATTCTACACATATCCGGGGCGTTTAGCAAAAATTCTTCGCTTACACCAAAAAGCAAAAAATCTGCCCAGCGTGGTATGCTTATGCTTACTTCAATACCCAAAAAGAATGTAAAACCTACACTTTTACCATAGTTATAAGCATTATTAAATTCTTCTATAAAACTATTTATCCATTCTTTTAAATCTTTAGGATCGTAATACCAAGGTTGACAATGATTCATTAAAATCGCACCGCCGTAGCCCTGCGATTTTTTTCTTTGCGCTATTTCTTGGTAAGATACCCTACTGCATTTACTTATTCCCGAAGAATGAACGTGCGTATCTATTTTCATATTCTACCTTAAAAGGAAAGCAACCCTATTAGGGCGCTTTCCCTTCATTTATTCTTTTATTTTATTAGTCTTTTTTTGCTACGTTTTTAATAGTATCGCCGTGGCGAACGAAGAACATAGTTACAAAAGACGCACATACGAAGAACGTGCAGTAATAGAATAAAGGAGTCATACCGCCAAATAAATCCATTACTACGCCCGATAAAATGGGGGTTATAATTTGAGCCGTCATACTTGCGGTGTAATAATAACCGGTATATTTACCTACGTTATTACCCTTTGCAAGTTCTACTACCATCGGGAATGAGTTAACGTTGATCGTTGCCCAACCGATACCGCCGCATGCAAATGCAATATTAATGAAAATCATGGGGGTTTGTGCGGTGAAGAAAGATATTGCAAAGAATGCTACGGCAAGCAATATTATACCTGAAAGAATGGTTTTTCTTCTGCCTATTTTGTTTGCAAGAACACCAGCGGGTATATATGCGATTACTGCGGCTACTTGAGCAAGCAATAAAGTGGTATTATAGTCTTTGTGTAATACGTTAGTAGCGTATAAAGAATATTTTGATGTAGCGGCGTTGTAACCAGCATACCACAAAGCAACGGATGCAAGTATTAAAATTAAAGATATAAATTTGCCTTTATCTTGCTTTATAAGTTCCTTAATTCCGCTACCGTTACCAACTGAATCGGATTTTACCTCGCCGTCAGTCATTTCTTCAATTTCGTCAGACTTCGTTTCTAAACCGAGAGCAACAGACTGCTCTTCCATTTCCTTTGCCCACTTGGGCTCGCGCACGAACGTTAAGAACATTGCTAGACCAAACGCCATTATTGCGCAAACGGCTACGATATACCAGGTGAACGAATTTACTTGATTTTGAACTTTACCCGTGCCGAATACCATACCCAAAACGAGTACGAGCATTCCGCCAAACGTTCCCATCAAGTTAATTACTGCGTTTGCTTGCGAACGTAAGGGCTTTACCGTTACGTCTGGCATCAAAGCAACTGCAGGCGAACGGAATATTGCCATTGAGAACAGTACTGCAAACAACATGACTACGAAGAATATCAGCGGTACTGGATTTGCTACCGTCTTTTGCCATGCAAATGCGCTTATTGCGGGAGAAACTAAGTTCGTATATAAGTTGCACTTATTTAAAGTTTTTACTTCTTCCGGAGTGGGATTTAAGGAGTATTCAAAGGTTTTATTATTGAAATAGTATACGTCATCATAACCGATTTGCGTGTACCATTCTTTAACTTCCGCTTTTTGATCTGCCGTTAGATTATCGTATGCGGTGTTGAATTTAATCATTGATGCGTAATCTTTAAGACTGTATTTCTTTTGAACGCTATCTGAATAAACACTCGTTTTTTCTGCATTGACGATAGGTGAATCTATTTCTTCAAAAAGTTGCGCCTGAAATTGAGCGGGTTCTTGAGTTGAGTTGATTTGCGCGAGTTGAGCGTTATCTGCAAAAGATAATCCTACGAACAACACGATGGCAAGCACCGTGCCGATTACTATGTACGGCGTTCTTTTTCCGTATTTAGATTTACACTTATCAGAAAGAGTTCCAAATAAAGGAAGCATAAATACAGCAAGAACGTTATCAAGCGCCATTACCGCGCCCGAAAGTGTTTGGTTAAGACCAAATTTGTTTACCAACATCAACGGAACGATTGCATCATACGCTTGCCAGAATGCCGATATTAGGAAGAACGCAAAGCCAACAAGTATCGTTCTTTTATAATTTAGTTTCATATTTTTCCCCTGTTTTTTATTTTATTTTACTTAAGTTTTACAAAAAAGTTCGGCAATAAGTCGATTAACGGCTTATTTGCTAATTTTGAAGGAAAATTAGTTTTCTGCAGTTTTCACATTCTATAACCGCGTTTTCTTTCTTTAATCCATCTAACTGCTTTAAAGATAATTCCGTTCCGCACGCAGAACAATGTTTATCTTTAGCAGTTACTTTATAGACAATCGGGAACTGTTTATCCTTCCTTTTTTCTAAATACTGAAGTAAGATTTCAGGCGGAATACCTATTGAAAGTTTTTTAAGGTCTTCTTCTATTTGCTTTCTTTCGGGAGCAACCGTTTCTTTTAGTTTTGCATATTCAGCACCCGATTTTTGGTACTGTTCTTGATATGCAACCGTTTCCTTTTTTAACTTGGTATACTGAGCGGTTAGTTCGCTCATATCCTGTTCGATTTTTTGAATTTTGCGAAGTAGTTCGTCTAACGATTTAGAAAGTTTAGATGCTCTGTCCTTTAAGTATGCAATTTCTTTCTCGTCTGCAACTTTTTGAGCGATCGCTTTAAATTCTTCGCTTTCTTCGTTTATCTTTTGAAGTTCTGCTTGAGCGCCGTCGTAAGCGACGTTAAGTTCTTGCGCCTTTGCTTCGATTCCTGCAAGCGTATCGCTAACGGTACGAAGAAATCTTTCGGCTTGAACGCCTTTTTTACGCGCGTCGCTTTCCTTTAACTTCTTTTCAAGTTCAAAAAGTTTTGCATCTACTTCTTGGTATGCAAGAAGTTTTTCTATAACTGCCATATATATACCTCCTTACGTCTAACCGCTTATAAAAAACGCTTATCCGTATAAAAATAACATTTTAAATTTATTTGATTATTAAATAGATTTTCCACGATTTCTTTCATTGCAAACACTTCGCTAGCATAGTGGGTTAATTGCATAACGCACTTACCTTGTTCAAGTGCCGAAAGTAATACGTGATGTGGAACGTCTGCCGAAATTAACATATCTGCTTCTTTAGCTTTGTAAATATCGCTTTCGCCAAGACCTGCCCCGCAGAAAGTTGCAACCGTACTTATCGGCTTACTTAAATCGCCAAAAAACATGTATTTATTTGTGGCAAGTGCGCCTATAAGACGATTAACTACATTTTCAGCCGTTTGAGTAGGTATAGAAAAAATCCTACCAAACCCATTAGTTTCGCTTACGTAAGAAAGAATTTTGCTATCGCTTGCGCCTGCAAATGAAGCAAGTTTATCTTCTATGCCATCTTTAGCGCTATCTAAGTTAAGATGCGCCGAATATACGGATATTCCAGACTGTATTGCCTTTACATAAGTTCCGCCCACGTTTTTTACTGCGCGATAAATTGCAGGATGATGGGTAATTATTAGTTTTGCGTTAACGCTATTTGCATAGTCTACCACTTCACTTGTTAAATCGAGCGCGCAAACTACGCAATCGGTAGTTTTTGCAACGTCTAAAATCAACCCGCTGTTATCATACGCGCCTAAATTTTTTTGAGCGTCGTAAGAAAGAGAAAGGGGGGCAAACTGTTCAAATTGCTGAATAATTTTACTTATTTCCATTAAGGACCTCTTTAAGTAGCGCAAGTTCTGCATGCACTTCCATTTTTACTTCTTTACTGATAATTAAACTGATGTAATCGTTTATCGCTTTAATTTCGTTTTTTAAGTAGGTTAAAAAATCTTCACTGCGTTCTTGCAAATTAGTTCTGCCGAGTTTGATTTCTAAATCTGAATAAGGCTCGCACTTTTCGCCAAACTTGCAAACCAACAAGTTGTAATACTTTTTATCGTAAAACAAAAAGTCTTTGATTATGCCGTACCCCATTTTTTGCAATTCTATACGCACTTTATCTAAGTTTTTCATAGGTTGAAGTACTAAAACTGGGGGTAAAAAGCAACTGTCGTTTAATATTTTTATTATTTCTTCCCCGCCCATACCCGCGATTAAAACAACTTCCGTTTGGTGGCTGATTTTAGCAAGCCCATCAGCGCAAACTGGGGTTACAAGCCCGAGTTCGATTTCTCTTTTTAAAAGTTTTTCTGCTTTTTGTAAACTTGGTGCAGATATATCTGAGATGGTTACGTTTGAACATTTACCGCTTTGAATCATCTTTTGCGCGATAAAGCCGTGATCGCACCCAATATCGGCAAAACTTTTACAGGGTGGGATATTTTCAAATATCCTTTCAAGACGCTTTGTCATAATTTTATCCTATTCAATAAAATCTTTTAGGCGTTTACTTCTTGAAGGATGTCTTAATTTGCGAAGGGCTTTTGCTTCGATTTGACGAATTCTTTCCCTTGTTACGTTGAATTCTTTACCAACTTCTTCCAACGTTCTTGGACGACCGTCGTGTAACCCGTAACGAAGACGTAATACCTTTTCTTCACGCGGAGTTAACGTATCTAATACGCTGATAAGTTGTTCTTTAAGCATGTTAAAGGCAACTGTATCGCTAGGCGCGATTGCAGATTCATCTTCCAAAAAGTCGCCGATATGGCTATCTTCTTCTTCGCCGATAGGGGTTTCTAAAGATACGGGATCTTGCGCAATCTTTTGAATTTCCATAACCTTACTTACTGAAATTTGCATTTCTTCTGCAATTTCTGAAGGAGAAGGTTCTCTGCCAAGTTTTTGAAGAAGCATTCTTGATACCCTTACTTGGCGGTTGATCGTTTCTACCATATGTACGGGAATACGAATGGTTCTTGCTTGATCTGCGATTGCACGAGTGATCGCTTGACGAATCCACCAAGTTGCGTAGGTAGAGAATTTATATCCTTTGCGGTAGTCGAATTTTTCAACTGCCTTCATAAGACCTAAGTTACCTTCTTGAATAAGATCTAAGAAAGACATTCCCCTTCCAACGTATCTTTTGGCGATTGAAACAACTAATCTTAAGTTTGCTTCAGAAAGACGCATTTTTGCGGTTTTATCGCCTTCTTCCATCTTCTTTGCAAGTTCGATTTCTTCTTCGCTTGAAAGCAAGGTTACCCTGCCGATATCTTTAAGATACATCTTAACAGGGTCGTCCATATTAATTTCTTTAATTAACTGTTCGTAAAGATCTTTGTCGTTTTCGTAGTTATTAACAAGGGTTATTCTCTTTTCGTCAAGGGCTTTATAGATAAGGTCCATTTGTTCTACGGATACGTCGTAACCTTCTACCTTGTCGGTTAAGAATTCAGATGATAACGTGCCCGTCTTTTTACCTTCTTCTACGAGTGTGTTAATAATACCTTCTAAAAGTTGATCTGATACACTCATTATTTTTTGCCTCCGTTTATTTATTTTAATTTGGTTAGTTTTATCGTTAGTTCATTTAGTTCTTGTGCTATATGCAACCGTTTTTCGCGATCCGTTTCTAATTCGAACTGGCTTTTTAACTGCTGTATTTTGTTTTTAAGCCCGTTTGATACCACCGCTTTTATACAGTCGCCAAAATATTTTTCGCGCGCAGACGGAGAAACTTCGTCGTATGACGTGAATATTTTTAAAAGTTCATCTAAGTTTTCATCACCCGCAAAATCTTTTAGTTTGTCTTGCTCTATGGGCTTGCCAAGCATTATTTTAGCAAAAATAAACTGTGCGAGTTCCCCTCTGAATTTGTTAGTGTAATATTCTTCTTCTAACCCATCCTTTGCGTATTGCTCGCCATTTATATAAGAACACAGTATAAACCGCTCTGCAAGCTCGGTTTTGGTTGAAGAAAAGTTGGCTACTGTTTGAGTTTCTACGGTTACGTTTACACGTTCCCCGCCCTTTATTTTTTCTAAATCGCGCCGTAAAGATTCGTAAGTTAAACCGCTTTCGTCACGGAGTTTTTTAAGAAGTTCTTCTTGTAGGCTTTCGCTATCGCTTTTTGCAATAATTCTTAAACTTTCTTCAATGTATCGACGCTTACCGCTTAAACTATCCACGTCAAAGCCGTCTCGCGCCATTTTTAGTTTAAAATCTACAAGTGGCAACGCCTCGTCTAAACATTTTTGGTATGCGTTTCTACCGCGTTGCGAAATAAGTTCGTCGGGATCAAGCCCGTCCGGCAAAGAAACGATTCTAACTTCTAAGCCGTTATCTTTTAATATTTCAAGCCCGCGTACCGTCGCTTTTTGCCCGGCGGAATCCCCGTCGTAACAAATTAAAACGACGTCTGAATAGCGTTTTACCAGCCTTGCCTGTTCTACCGTAAGCGAAGTTCCCATACTTGCAACTACGTTTTTAAACCCCGCTTTATGTAAGGCAATGGTATCCATGTATCCTTCTACCATAATTACGTACGGTAAAGAGCCGTTTTTTTGCTTTTCTTTCTTTAAATTGTTGATATTATACAGAGTTTTCCGCTTATTAAACAGTATGGTATCGCCCGTGTTTTTGTACTTAGCAAAGTCGGTTTTTTCAAGCATTCTTCCGCCGAAACCAACAACTCTGTTCATATTGTCTATAATAGGAAAAATAAGTCTACCGGCTAATGCGTCGAAATAATTTCCCTTTTCTTGTGAACGTTGAATTGCCCCCGAAGCAAGCATTTCTTCATTAGTATATCCCTTTTGCGTTAGATGCTTAACCAAAGACTCGTAATCTGGTGAAGCGCCTAAGCCGAAAGAAATTACTTCTGACCGCGAAAGGCCACGCTTCGATACGTATTCCCTATGCTTTTCTGCCTTTACAGAAGATAGGGTTTTAACGTAAAACATAGCAACGTCGTGCATTAAAGAATAAAGTCTGTTTTTATCTGCGTATTTTTGTTTTGTTTTAAACTCGTCGTCATAATCTTTTTGTGTTTCTGGAAGGGGAACGTGCGCCTTTTCGCACAAATACGCAACGGCATCTGCAAATTCCATACTTTCCATTTCCATTACGAATTTTATGGCGTTACCTCCACGCCCACAGCCAAAACACTTGTAAAATTGCCCCATTTCGTTTACTGCAAACGATGGAGTTCTTTCACTATGGCCTGGTAAAGGACAACACGCCCAGTATGATCCGCCACGGCGATTTAATTGACAGTAACTGCCGATTATATCCACGATATTGATTTTTGAAAGAAGTTCGTCTATGAACTTTTGCTCAAATCTGGGCATAAATTCTCCTTTAAAATTTTATCTTACATTTAGTTATACAAGAAAAGTTTGCAAAATCCTTTTTTTTATTTCATTTTTTTGTAATATTTTTTGATTTTTAATAATATCGTAATATATTAGTAATATATTAAAGGATAATTTTATTGCATTTTAAATACTAGTTTTCCTTATTTGATTACCTATAGGTATTACGCGCATAGGCACAAAAATGTAAAAACAGAGCAACTATTTGCATAACAAAAACAAAAAAGCCCCGCTATAGGTCGATTAAGAGGGCTTTTTATTATTTAAGAAAACAATATTAAAAAAATTATTACAGCATAAGAAGAATAAAACAACCGCCTTGAACCGTTCTTGCGCGGAAATGATGATGGTTGCCGTTTTTAGCATCAAACCAGTCGCCAAAGGGAATACGAGATGGCGATTGAGTTAAAAAGTCGTGCAATAGGTCGATTATCGCCATTCTTTTATTTTCGTCGTCGGTTAAAACAGCGCTCCAAACTTGCCAGTCGCTCTTAGTGTAATCTCTTCTACTATCTAAAGGTGTGCCGAACTTATTAAAGTTCTTTATGTAGCAAGTAACTTCTTTTTCGTAAGTTTCTTTTGAGAATAATCCTAAATTTAAAATCTTATCGAAAGCCAAGTTATATTTTAAAGAGTAGGTATCGTCTGCACTATCCCACGTTAAGGGAAGATGAGAAAAGCGTGAGCCAAACTGCTCTATTTGTTTTGCGTAATCTTGGGCTATAGCGCGATAATCGGCATATTCGCTAATTTTTGCGCACTCTTTAATAAGTTCTGCGTAACAAGCTAACCCAACCACCGCCTTAATGGCAAGATTAAGGTTGTTTTTTAAATGCCCAGCAAAATCGTCTGTACAAAGTTGGTCTTCGGGTTTAAGCCCGTACTTTACCAAATATTTAACCCATTTTTCGCAAAGAGAAAGATTTTCTTTAAAGAAATTTAAATCCCCATCCTTAACGTAACAAGCGTAGAATAAAATAAGCATATTCGCACTTTCTTCTACGGGCATTTGCATATTAAAATCGTATACGTTCATTCCCGCGGGAAGTTCGTATAGCGGAAAATGCGTTTCGTAATATTCATTTTTAAAACAATTTCCATTTAGTGGGTTGGCTATAAAATTTAATCCGTAAACCTGACCGCAACAAGCGGGATACGTTCCACAGTCATGCGGGGCAAAATCATACTCCCAAACGGGCATTTTTGCAAATTGCAATACTGGGCGCATCATACCCTTTAAAAGTTCGGTGTTATAAATTAAATATAGTGGCGCAGACGGATAAGTTACGTCTACCGTGGCAATACATCCGTTTGAACAGTTTTCTTTGGATAAAAACAACGCCTTACCGTCGTTAGAACGAATAAGTTTATGCCCTGCTATGCTCTGACGGTATGAAGCAACTAAAACGTCGTAATATTTTTCGCCGAATTTTGCAGAGCGGTTTAAAAGATCTTTATCAAATTCATCTAATTTAGAAGTGATTTCGTCAACGTTATTAACAACCTGCGAGATACCTTCTTGTATGCTATGTTGTTCTAAATACCAACCTTTTTTAAATTCGCCATAATAATCTATTGATATTCTTTCGTCGAACGCGAGATATAAATTCCCCTTAGTTTGGGTACAAGTTGCGCCTACGTATACTTCTTCACCATAGCATTGATTAACGGCATTCCCAGTAGTAAGATAGGAACAAAGCCCGGCTTCGTCTGTGTAATAGGCCTTGTTTCCCGCTACGTACCAGTAGCCCCAGTCGGCACAAATTCTATCGTCGTTATTAGAAAGATAGGTTTGACGCTTTAACCCCATAAACGCACTTTGGGTTTTAGAGTTAATTACGCCACCCCTTACGGCATTATTTTTATTAATTGCATTATAACAAAGTTGCTTGCCCGCAAATAAGGAAATTTCAACTTGTTTTGCGCCTTGAACTTCGTACTGCATATAGCATACGGGATTAGAAAGTAAATCTAAATCATCTAAAAGCAAGGGAGAATAAAATTTAACGATTAAAGATGCGTTGCCTAACTTAAAAGTATAGTTTGTTGACGTTGCACTTACCGAAAGGGAAAGTTGCTTTGCAGGTTTTGCCAAAGCACAAAACTTTTTAGCATTACCCATAATGCAATAAGTTTCTCCGTCTACCTTAGCAAAAGCATAAATAGGCTTTCTTTCGCCAAATAAGTTATATAAATCTTCTTCGTTTAATATTTCATTTTGCGCCCATAATGAAAAATTAGGGTCTTTTACAAATATGGGATAAGCGGGAAGTTTTCTTTGCATAATAAATTTCCTTTTTATAAAAAATTATAAATTTTGGTAAAATATTTTTTATTAATTTGAAATTTCTTCAGGGTGTGCGGTAAAATAAGCGTCGTCGTATAAATCAAAAATTACGTCCATTAAATCTTCGTCTATAATAAGTTCAAGTTGTGAAGTTCCGTCTTCTAATGGCTTTACCTTAAACACTAAACCTTCGTCTGGCTCTACCCCTTCCATTTGAGTAAGCATTCTTAAAATAAGATAAACTTCCCCATCGTAAGGAACTGTGGCGATAGGAGCAAATTCAAGATCTAACCCCTCTTCATTTTTTAAAATAATATTTTCTTCATCTGTGGTATGAAGTATAACTTTATTTTCCATATAATTTTCCTCTATAGTATATATTTTGCGAATAATCGACCTATACGGCAACTTTTAGCCATCTATCAGTTTATAGTATTCTTCAAAAACGCCGGTTAAAATATCTACGTCTTCTACTAAAGTAAACTGACTGGGGCGAAGGTTATTCGCAATTAAGTTAAATACTACGGCTTCATTTTCTTCAACGTCTTGCATAGGCAAAACTGGGTGCGTTATAAAATAAAATTTACCCTTAAAGAAAATGCCAGCGTAAACTTCAAATTCACGATATCTATCTTTTGAAAGATATATTTTTAGTATTTCTCCATTGGCTGATACTCTTATTTTTTCGCCCGTTAACGTGCGATTAATCATATCGTTAAGTTCAAACATAATTAGATTTTTATTAAAATAAACTAAGATAATCGACTTATAGCGCGACTTTACTCATCTAAAGTAAGAACGCAAAGCGTTTCTACACCCTTGCACTGCGCGAACATATCGTATCCGTATAGATGAGATATTCTATATCCAGACGGAAGGCTTTGACCTTCTTTTAAAGAAATAACGCCATCTACCTGTTTTTTAAGTTCGTTGTTTTCGTATGCAAGCGTTTCGCCTATAATGCCGACGTCACGCGCGAGCGTTTGTGGACTACAGGATACGTAAACAATTTTTTTAGGGCGAGCCTGTTTTACTGCAAGCACTACCTTTTTATCTAAACCCTTTCTTGGCGGATCTAAAACGATTACCGCGTTTTTGTTTTCAGTTACAATATCTTGCATAACATCTTCGCAAGGAGCACAAATAAAGCGTACGTTGTTTACGTCGTTTATACTTGCCATTTGTTTGGCACATTCTATCGCTTCTGGGACTATTTCTATTCCTATAGCATTTTTAGCACGCCTTGCCATAAGCGCGGTAAGTAAACCTGCACCGCAATAAGCATCTATAACAAAATCTGCCTCGCCGACGATATCGCACACCTTTTGATAAAGCTTCGTTTTAACGTTATCGTTTACTTGCATAAAAGATTCTGGCCCGATAGTATAACACATCTGCAAGAAAGTGTCTTCTACCCTATTTGTTCCGCTAACGTGGATAAATTCATTCGATAAAATCACGTTATCATCACGCGTGTTAACGTTTAAAAACAGCGAATAATCGTCCCCGATCGCCACTTTTAGTAATTCTTCAAAGTAATTTATATGCGGAAGTTCTTTGCCGTTTATAACCAAAATTACTATGTATTTTAAACCGACCTTTTTCACTACTACGTGGCGAAGTAAGCCTTGATGATTTTGTTCGTCGTATGCAGTTATTTTTTTATCTTGTATAAATTTTCTTGTAATGTCTATTATTTTTTTGCACCATTCGCCGTGAATGATGCAATCGTTAATATCAACTACCCTATGACTATTTACTGCAAAAAAGCCGATTTTCACACCATCACTAGTTTGACGAATGGGCAATTGAAGTTTGTTTCTATAATAAAATTCAGGAATGCTTGATATCATCTTTGAAGGTTCGACGTTGATAAAAGCAATCTTTTTAAAACAGTTGGAAATAAGTTCCTTTTTAATTTTTAATTGTTCTTTATAACTTACGTGTTGCAAAGAACAGCCCCCGCACTTTTGAAAAACGGGGCACTTAGGGCGCACCCTTTCTTCTGCGGGAGTTAAAACTTCTTCTACCTTAGCAAAAGCCAACTGTTTATTAACTTTTAGGATTTTATAACGGACCTTTTCACCCGGTATGGCAAAAGGTAAAAAGATGGTGTAACCATCCTGCTTTATAACGCCTTCCCCCTCGCTACCGTAGGAAGTGACTATTCCCGTTAAAACGTCGTTCTTCTTCATATAATTTACCAAAAAGTATAAAATAGTACTATTTTTATTATAAAAAATATAACGCGGTTTTAAAATTAACCGCGTTAACAAAAAACCGAATTAAAGTTTTAATCTTGTTACAATGCCGTTTACAGCGAACTGAAAACGTTGCATCAAGTTATCGTATACGATAAAAATAAGCGCTCCGCCTATAATTAAAATATAATGAATATATTTTTGAATAAATTCGTTAGGAGCGGTAAAAATTTGCGTTACGAAATACATAACGTAAAGTGTTGCTATAAACCAAATTGCCTTAATTAGCGTTGCTAAAACTCTGTTTATCTTGAATCTGCGTTGCATATAATTTACAAGCGGGTGAAGCCCAAAGAACATAGCAAAAGGTAAAACTACCTGCAGTCGCATACCAGTTAAGAAAAAGGCTAAAATAGAAGTTGCTAAATAGGCTAAAAAACCACCCAACTTATACCCTTTTGCAAGTGGCATCATAAGCGCTAAACTAGCCATAAATAAACAAGATAAATCTAACACTTCTACATACGCGCCAAGCACCAACAAAATTAAAGCAAGTGCGCTACTCATTGCCGATAAAGCAACGATTTTAGAGTATTTCATAGCCTATCTACAATTGCAGCAACAGTTCAATAAAATGTTACAAACAGCCATTCTACAACAAAAGTCAGCACAACTGTCCCCTCCCATCATATCGGTAGGTTCTTCATACGTTGAAGCATTGCCAGATTTATTCCAGTTAGCATCTTCCTTAGTTTTTTTAGCGTTTTGCGCGTTAAAATCCATTTGACGGCAAAGTTTATCGTAGGCGTTTTTGTATTTTTCGTTATTTTCGCTCATGCTAAGGGCGATTTCAAGTTGCTTTTTACTTTCGTTAACCCAGTTCTTTCTGTAAAAAACAACAGATTGCAAGTAATGCCATTCGGCGTTTCTTTCGTCGAATTTATCAAGTTCAGCTTGTGCTTCGTTGATTTTTCCTGCTCTAATATATTCGTCTACAAGTTTAAATGCGTCGCCAGAGTTTAGCGTTTCGCTTTTTTCTTTTCTGAAGTTTTTAATTTCGTTGTAAGCGTCGTTTAGTTCGGTGAGTTTTTTTGCCGCTTCATTTCCCGCTTCGCCTTCTAAAAATCTATCGTTTTGATATTTTGTGCGTAGCGCTAAGTATGCGTTATAAAGTTCATCATCAGATACGTCTTCACTTACGCCGATTATTTGATATAATTTTTTTAAATCGTTCATTGTTTTTTATGACCTTTACTCTCTTTTAAGAGCACCTTTTTAGTATTTCCAACCGTTCCTCTTATAGATATATTTCTTATTAGATCAGCGTTAAAACCAAATTTAAATTGATTAAAATTGCTTTCTATACCGTTTAAGGTAGCAGACATAATAAATGAAATTTCTTCGCCGTATTCCCTTTTTAAATCGCTGAACGACTTGCTTTTATACGACGCGAAAAAGGGATTGTAATTGCCCTTTTTAACGTCTTTATCGTAATCGTCAAGCGCGTCTATTAAATAAATCCATTTGCCGAAGTTATAAAAATATGCGTAAGTTTGCTCCGTTTTATACTCTTTGAGCAAAATATCCGATATTTCGGCAAGCATACAAGAAAAGGGATGTGCTATTTTATCTATACTGCTTTCGCCTTGCTTTTCTAAAAGGGCGAGTTCAGCATATCTGTTTTTTACGATTTCGTTTAATTCTTTAGCGTGTTTAACGCTTTTTTTATACCCGCGGAAAAATACTGCTTTTGCAAATCTTCCGCGACCGTTATCGGCGATATCGTCTGCTATTTTGAAATATGCTAATATTACGTTTAGCGCGCCTAAAGTAAGAGATATTTCATCCGGTTTTGCAATAGGGCGTTTAGTTATAGGATGAATAACACAATGTTCTTTTTTTATCTCGACGTCTGTTTTAGTTAAATTATGAATAACTGCACTTAAAAATGCAATATCGTAAGTCAACGTAAAACGGGCGCATTGCCCTGCGCATTTACCGATGCTTTTACACACCCCACAGTATAGGGCTTTGTACAAAGTATCGTCCTTCATATAAAGATAGGGCAAATCGGGTTTAACGTAGCCGAACATTACTTTTTACGTTCGGGCGTGTAAAGCCCAACCTTTTTATATACTTTAGATAGCATTCTTGAAGCCATGTAGCGCGCCTTTTCAGCACCGTCTATCATGATAGCATCTAAGTTTGCTTTATCTTTTAATATTTCCTTCTTTTTCGCATCTATTTCGCAAACGGTTTTTGCAACCGCTTCGCCAACTTCAAGTTTAAATTCACCGTAACCAACCCCTGCAAACTGATTTTCTATTTCGCTAAAAGTTTTGCCGGTGAAAACGCTGTAAATACTCATAAGATTGCTAATACCAGGACGATTTACGTCATACGCGATAGTGTTTTCGCTATCGGTTACCGCGCGTTTAAACTTGCGGATGATTGTATCTTTATCGTCTGCCATAGAAATAAAGGCGTTTTCGTTGGGGTCGCTTTTACTCATTTTATGAAGGGGATCTTGCAAACTCATAATATTTGCCCCAATTTTAGGAATAATTCCTTCTGGCACGGCAAAAGTCGGGCTGTAACGGTTGTTAAAGCGCACGGCTAAATCCCTTGCGATTTCTAAATGCTGTTTTTGATCCTTACCAACGGGAACTACTTCTGCATTATACAGTAAAATATCGGCAGCCATTAAAACGGGATAATCCATAAGTCCCATATTTACGTTATCTGCATGGTTCTTTGATTTATCTTTATACTGCGTCATTCTTGCGAGTTCGCCGGGGTACGTCATAGTATTTAAAACCCACGTAAGTTCGGCGTGTTGGGGAACGTGACTTTGAACGAACATTACAGATTTATTTGGATCTATTCCGCACGCCATATATAACGCTAAAAGTTCTACCGTTCTTTGGCGCAAGGTTGCGGGAACTTGGCGTACCGTTAAAGTATGCAAATCCGCAATAGAATATATGCATTCGTATTTATCTTGAAGATCTACCCAGTTTTTTATCGCGCCTATATAGTTTGCAATAGTGGGTATTCCCGAAGGCTGAACGGCGCTAAATAGCCTAGCCTTTTTATCTTCCATAAGTCACCTTCCTTTAGCAAGCGCGATTAGTCAACTTTCTTTTTCAATAGTTGATTAACCTTTACCAGCTAATAAAATTTCTATAAATGAAACATAGGCAGGTAATTACATTACCCGCCAAAATAAGTATTTTAAATTATATTATGCTAAAAATGCAGGAATTTGTTCGCTTGCGCAAGATACGGTAATAACGAATTTTACGCCGTATTCTTTTGCGAGTTTGTTCGCTTCGCTTGCAAACGCTTCAAGTTCGTTTACTTCACATTCTGCGATTCTTAAAATACCGTCTATAAAAATATATTCGATATCGCTGTTACCTGCCATAAGTCCGTCTATAAAACCGATAAGACCTGCAACGCCTTTTACGCTATAGTCTTCGGTATATACGCAACGAACGTTAAAATCTATATTTGCAGAATAACCTTTTTTCTGCTGAATAAATACTACGTTACCTTTAGCGGTTTTTACGCTTTCGTTAACGCTATCTAAAATTATTTTCGTTTTGCCGGTGCCTTTTTCACCGCTAATTACCTTAATCATTGTAGTAATCCTCCAAAGAGTATTATTTTGCTGTATATATATAATACACTATTTTATCAAGTTTTTCAAGGGGAAATGCGAATTTTTTTGATTTTTTTTAAAACTTTTTGCTCTTTTTTTATTTTTTTATTCGATAGAAACTCTTTTTTCTTTCACTTGCTTAAATTTTACCAAATTATCTGCCTTTTTATGTTTTATTACTTTTGTAAAAAGTTATATTCAAACAACCGTTATTTTGCTTTTTTTAAATAGTGTTTATTTATCGTAATTTTTGTTTTTAAATCATTAAAAGTGGGGCTATAAGACAATTAACGACATATAAAAGTAAAACCGCTTAAACGCAAAAGGTTTAAGCGGTGATATGTTTTTATTAATCTTCGCTGGAAGCAAGTTGTTTTTCTCTATCTGCAATAGCAAGAGCATCTACCATTTCTTCTATTTCTCCCATAATAAAATCAGGAAGATTATATAAAGTCATGCCGATACGGTGATCTGTAACCCTACCTTGAGGGAAGTTGTAAGTTCTTATTCTTTCACTTCTATCACCTGTTCCAACTTGGCTTTTACGGTTTTCTGCGTATTCGCTCATATACTTAGTATTGTAATAATCGTATATGCGTGATTTTAAAACTTTCATAGCCTTTTCGCGGTTTTTAATCTGTGAACGCTCGTCTTGGCAGGTAACAACTATACCAGTGGGAATATGAACCATTCTTATTGCGGATTCAGTTTTATTGATGTGCTGACCACCAGCGCCACTTGAACGACAGGTTTCAATAATTAGATCCTTTTCTTCAATGTTAACTTCAACGTCTTCTACTTCGGGAAGTACCGCCACCGTAGCAGTTGACGTATGTACTCTACCCTGAGATTCCGTTTCGGGTACGCGTTGAACGCGATGAACGCCACTTTCGTATTTTAACTTACTGTAAGCCCCTTTGCCGTTTATAGAAAAGGTTACTTCTTTAACCCCGCCGAGTTCGGTTTCGTTAATATCTATCTCTTCCACCTTCCAACGCTTACTTTCAGCAAAACGCGCATACATTTTATAAAGTATTTGAGCAAACAAGGCCGCTTCTTCACCGCCTGCGCCACCGCGAATTTCTAAAATAACGTTTTTATCGTCGTTAGGATCTTTGGGAAGAAGTAAAATTTTAAGTTCTTCTACCATGCTTTCAAGTTGCTTTTTACAAGATAGAATTTCTTCTTCTAAAAGTTCCTTCATATCGGGATCACTTTCGGTTGCAAGGCTTTGTTCGGCAGAGATTTTATCGCTTTCTACCTTTTTATACTCAACGTATTTTTCAACTGTTTCTTCCATATCCGCGCGTTCTTTGGCGATTTTTTTCCATTCGTCCATATGCGCAATAACAGCGGGATCTGCAATCTTTTCGGTTAAAAGGTCGTATCTTTGCTTTATGGCTTCAAGTTTTTCTATCATATTAAAATCCTTTTTAAGTTAGATTATAAGATATTTATTCGCCCTTGCGCGCTTTTATCATGCGTTCCTTTCCGCAAAGGTCTTTTTTAACTTCTATTTCGCTATAGCCTTCTTGCATTAAAATTTCTTTTACGTCGGTTGCTTGGTTTATGCCAAATTCCATAAACAGATAACCGCCACCAACCAAATGCTCTTTTGCGAGGCTTGCTATTTTACGGTAATAATCTAATCCGTCTGCGCCACCGTCTAACGCTAAACGCGGTTCGTAGTCTTTAACGCTAACCTCTAATTCTTCTATATCTGCCGTGGGAATATAGGGGGGATTAGAAATTATAACCTTAAACTGACCTTCTATTTGACTGAACAAATCACTTTCTATAAAGGTAACGTTTGCTTGATTTAATGTAGCGTTTTCCGTTGCAAGGGCTAACGCTTCTTGACTTATATCGCTTGCGTAAACTTCCGCTTTGGTTTTTTTTGCAAGAGCTATTGCAATTGCACCGCTACCCGTGCATAAATCCAAAACTCTATCTCCTTCGGCCACCTGAGAAATTGCATATTCGCAAAGTTCTTCGGTTTCTGGGCGGGGAATTAAAACGCGATTATCCACTTTTATAGTGTAGCCGTAAAATTCAGTATCGCCAACGATATACCAAAGGGGTTTACCGCTCGCGCGTTCGTTTGCATAATCTAGCGCCTTTTCTACAACTGAAGGCTGACATAGCGAAGTATTTTTTTCAAGTTCTGAACGTGGGATTTTTGTAAGAACGCTAACAATCCATTCGCCGTCGCTTTTATCTACGTTTGCTTTTCCTAATAGATCGTTCACCTTTGCTAAAAGGTCGTTAGTTTTTAAAGCTGTAATAAATTCTACTTCTGGAATAGTTGGGTCGGCATCCATTTCCAAAACCTTTTTAAAGGCGGTTATAGCAACTTCTAACATGCCGTCATCTGGCTCGCGAGTTGTTATTCTTTGAAGAGCAAGCCCGGGTGCTTTTAAGGGAAGAAGTAGCACGCTATCAGTTTTTGCAAGTGCTTTAAGCAGTTCGTAAGAAAGCCCTGCAACTAAGGGAAGCAGCGCTATTTTTAATAGCATGCGCCATATACCTTCTACGCCTAAAAAAGTGTTTGCCACCGAAAAGACGAGTATCGAAACTAACATTACGAAAAACAAAAAGGTAGTTCCGCAACGGTTATGCACTCTTGTGCAAGTGCGTGCGTTTTCAGGTGTGAGTTCTAAACCCTTTTCATAACAAGTTATTGTTTTATGCTCTGCCCCGTGATACATATACGTTCTGCGTATATCTTTCATGAGTGACGTCAATAAAATATAACATACGAATATGAATATTCTTACGATTCCTTCTATAAGATTATACCAAAAGGAAGTGTTTTCTAACCCGGTAAGGGCAGAAATTCCACTTGTTACCCATTGTGGGAGCATTACAAATAGTAAAACCGCAAGCCCCATGCCCATGATTAAAGCAACGGTGGTTACAACACCCATAATGTCTACGTGAAGTTTTTCGGCAAGCCATTTTTCGAACTTACTGGGTTCGCCTTCTTCGCCAAAAACTTCTGCAGAACGCATTAGCGTTTTACTACCGCCTATCATTGAATTAAGAAAGTTAACCACACCGCGTATTATGGGAAGACGCAAGATTAAAGGTTGCTTATCGGGCGGGGTTACGCGCTTTGCTTCAATGCGGATTTTTCCTTCCCCGTCACGCACGGCAGTTGCCATTGCAGTACGCCCGCGCATCATTACGCCTTCAAGCACCGCTTGACCGCCTATCGAAGTGCGTTTTTCTTTCTTTTCTTTCTTATCTTTTTTACTCATAAATTTATTCCTTATACCGCCACAACTTTTGAACTAAAGTTTTTCAAAGACTTGGCGGATATATAAAAGCGGGATTACCCCGAAATAATTCGTTGCCCCAAAATAGGAGCGCGATTTTTGACGGATAATAAAATAACTTCGAGTTTGGCTCGAAGTTATCCGTCGTCTTAAGATTACATACCGTATCTCTTTTTGAATTTATCAACACGTCCACCAGTGTCGACAAGTTTCTGCTTACCGGTAAAGTAGGGATGGCACTTAGAACAGATGTCTACTTTGATAACGTCACCTTTCTTGGTAGAACCGGTGATGAAAGTAGCACCGCAAGCACATTGAACCTTTACTTGTTTGTACTCCGGATGAATTTCAGGCTTCATTATTTTCACCTCGCACACTTTTGTTACATTATGCCTGTGGCACAATGCCGTTTTAGATTATATTATATTTTTAAATATAAGTCAACGATTTAGTGGGTACTTTTAAATTTTTTTACTCTATTTTATACTTGAATTGTTGTTATTTATATTATTTTACACCTAAAAGATAAAGATGCTTATTTTTGCTTGCAAAAAATATTCAAATAATGTATAATAAAAAAGCACGAGTTTCGATGCGTACTTTACAAAATGGAGACTTTATGTTAGGTTTACAATTTACTAAACAAGGCAAAATTACCGAAGTTAATAAAATGGAAATCTGCGAAAGCGTGGAATCTTCTAAAATTAAAATCACCAAAGTTTTACTCACGCCTGAAGATTTTGCCACACTTAAAGGGGATGAAGACGTCACTTACCCTATTATTCCCGGAAGAATTGCAATAGGGCAAATTTCTGACGCAAGTGATTTTGCGTACCTTAAAAAGGGGGAGCGTGTTTACGTTAACTCAGTTACTAACTGCGGTGAATGTGTGAACTGCCTTTCAGGTAACGAAGAAAACTGCTCTAACTTTAAAAGATCCGGCAAAGAAATTAGTGGATTTTTACGCGATTTCGCCGTTTTAGATAACAGCAGACTTTACGCTTTGCCCACTACCGTTAAAGATAGCGAAGCCGTTTTTATAGACTATATTGCAATCGCTATTGCTACTATTGATAAATTGAATATTTCAAAGGGCGAACACGTTGCCGTTATAGGCGGTGGATTTTTAGGGCTACTTCTTTCTATGCTTATAATCTACTACCAAGGCGTTCCCATTTTGATAGACGGCGACCACGCAAATTTAGAAAAAGCAAGAAGTTCAGGTATTTATTACAACCTGTTTTCAGATAATAAATTAGAAAAAGAAGTTGCAGAACTTACCGGTGGGCATATGGCGCAAAAGGTAGTTTATATTACCGATAGCAATATCAATACTGACGTTGCGTTAAAACTCGCTTCTTATAATGCAAAAGTAGGTTTCGTTGGTTTTTCTTCGCCTAACCTTAAGGTTAACTTTAATACCGCAATGAAAAAACAGTTAAAATTCTACTGCGTTACTCACGGTTACGGTTACACAGAACAAGCTATTAACCTTATAGCGAATAAGGTCATAGACCTAGCACCCTTTAAACTTAATCCTGTAAAATACGAAGATTGTATTGACGCCATTAAAGACGTAAGCAAATCTTTAAAGGAAAGCAATCGCGAAACCACACTTCTTTTAGTTGATATGATGTAATAATTTTAGGATAAATTTAACAATAATTTGATTTTTACTTTTAACTTTTTTATTTTGTTAAAATATGCAAAGTCAAACGGCCTAAACGGCGTAGAATCTGTTATGATTCTACGCCGTTTTTATGTTTACTATGCACGCGATTTTTAATTTTTATATATTTTTAAAACTTTTAACATTAACTCTAATTTCTACTACACTTACCGTTAAATATTTTAAAGATTTAAACAACCATGTAATTAACGGTTGATTTTTAAATTATTATACTAACTAAAAAGGCAAGATTAGGTTGATAATCTTGCCTTTTTTATTATAAATATATAGTTAATCGACTTATAGCCATCTTTTTATATAATCACTTCTAAAAGTTCGTCTATAGAATTTAAAGTAAAACCGAGTTTTTTATTAACGTAATACGCAAGGAATTTTAAAAGATATTTTAGCGAGGAACATTCGCTTGATTGCCCAGAAAAAAGATTTTGCAAGGCTTCAGCGGTAACGGAAAGTATTCTGGTTGAAGTGGGGGAAGAACAATCACAGCAAAGCAACTGCCCGCGTTCAAAATCGAAATAAGCGTATTCGCCAAGGTGTGCAGGCTCACCGCATTTAAAGCAGTTTGCCCCGCTTATTGCATAACCTTCTTGATTTAAGGCTTGTAATAAAAAATTTGCCAAAACTTCTAACCCGTTTTCGGTAGAAAAGTTTAATTTTTTTAGGCCGTTTACCGCAAGCATAAAAAGTTCTTCATTGCCTTCTTCGGTTGCGCCCTTTATTAGGTACTCGCAAATAACCGTAGCGCAATAAAAGGAAGTTAAATTAACGCGAAGATTATAAAAACTTTCTATTTCGGTTGCGCCTATTACGGTTGCGCGAGTTTGGTTTACGCTTAAAAGATATTCGGCAAAACAAAAAGGCTGTGCGCAAAAGTTAAGTTTTGCACCCGCCTTTTTTACACCCCTTACGGAAGCGCTGACAAGACCGCGTTCTATAGAGTATAAAGTTAGCATTTTATCGTTGTCTTTATAATCTACCCCACGAAGCATTATCGCATTGATTTTTTCTTCCATAAGTCCACCTATAAGCGCGTTAACGCTATTTTTCTTCTATGCCCTTAAGTTTTTTATAAAGAGAATAATAGGTGGGATTTCCCGTTTTTTCAAACAAATCCCAAGCAATCTCTTCGGGCGGTTTTATACCTTTATTATTATCCATAACAAAAGTATGGGCAATAACGAATTATTTTATTTATCAAAAATAAAAATTAATGAATATCGTCTTCCGAATAGCCAAATTCTTTTAATCTGTCAGGGCGATCTCTCCAGTCTTCCTTTACCTTAACGTATACTTCTAAAAAGACCTTTGCTCCCAAGAATTTTTCCATACCTTCACGGGCAAATCCCGCGGTTTCTTTTATTGCTTTTCCCTGCTTGCCGATAATTATAGCCTTGTGATTTTGCTTTTCACAAACGATATCTAAATTGACGTAATAACCGCCGTTATCCCTACGAGTAAACTCGTTTATGACGATTGCAACGCCGTGGGGAATTTCTTTATCGTACTTTAAAAGCATTTTTTCACGCATGATTTCAGATATCATAAACTTTTCGCTTTTATCTGAAATTATATCTTCTGCGATAAGGGGTTCGCCTTCTGGCAATCTGTCTTTAATTAAAGAAAGTAATTTTTTAACGTTTTTACCAGTTCTTGAACAAATTGACGTTACGTCACATACGTTTTCAGGTAGTTCGCCAAGTCCTGCTATTGCAGATAAAAGAGTGTTTTTTTGCATTATATCAGTCTTTGTAAACGCAACTATCATGGGAATTTTGCGCTCTGCAAATCTTTTAACTAAAGATGCGTCTTCATCTTTAAGCCCGTCGTGCGCGTCTATGAGTAAAAGTATTAAATCTACGTCTTTAGATGCGTTATCGGTGGCTTTTTGCATTCTTTCTGAAAGCAAGGTAGAAGCCTTATATACCCCCGGTGTATCCTGAAAAACTATTTGACAGTCTTCTTCGTTATACACGGCGAGTATTCTATCCCTTGTGGTTTGGGGTTTTGGCGAAACTATACTCACCTTTTCGCCCACTATTACGTTTATAAGGGTAGATTTACCCGCATTTGCTCTGCCGACTACGGCAACTGCTCCGCTTTTCATGTTCACCTCAGTCTCTTACAGCGCCGATTAACGCCAAAATCTCTTCTTCTTTTTCACGCATGATAGCCTTATCTTCTTCAACTTCGTGATCGTAACCAAAAAGATGAAGCATGCCGTGAACGGCAAGATAATAAAATTCGCGCTTTAAACTGTGCCCGTATTCTTCCGCTTGTTCTTTAGCCCTTTGGGTGCAAATCATAATACTTCCCAAAAATATTCCCTTCGTTTCGGGATCTATATCGAAAGGATAATTTCTTTTTTTGATTATTTCCCCTGCGACTACGTTGGTAGAAGGAAAAGAAAGCACGTCTGTTACGGAGTCTTTATTTCTTTGCTTTCTATTAAGCGCGCGTATTTCATCTTCTTCACAAAAAGATATTTCAGCACTTAAATTAACCTTTTGTTTAAGCGTTTTATATACGCAATCTGCAAGCAAAAGTCCGTCTATAAGTTCGTTATCGCAATATACGGTTAGTTTAGACATTAGTTTTGACCTTCTTTTTTATCTTCTGTTTTTTGTTGTTTTCTTCTGCCGAATTTAACTTTGGGGTAAGAAATTCTTTCGTGATATACACCGCTTAGACTCTGCGCTACGGTAAGGCGAATAAGATCTAAATCTTTCATGGTTATCGGGCAGTTAATAAACTGATCTGAATCCATTCTTTCTTGTATAATCTTTCTTACTATATCGTCTACGTCTTCAGGCTTACGTTCTCTTTTTGCCCTAACTGCGGCTTCGCTCGCGTCACAAATCATAATTATAGCGGCGATTTTACTAGTTGGGCGAGGACCTGAATAAGAGAAGTCTGCAATATTTAATTCACCTTCGGTATATTTCATAGCCTTTGCGTAGAAGAACATTATGGGCAAAGTACCGTGGTGTTCACGCGCTACGTCGGCAAGGATTTGGGGAAGATGGTATTTTTTAATAAGTTCGTAACCATCTTTTGCGTGAGCCTTGATTATATCGGTTGATAGTTCGGGCGAAAGTTCGTTGTGGGGGTTGTAATCGGATTGATTTTCGGTAAAGTAATCGGGTTGTTTTAACTTACCGATATCGTGATAGTATGCGGCGGCACGGGCGAGCAATGGATTTTCGCCTATTGCAGTTGCGCAAGATTCCGCTAAGGTAGACACCGTTAAAGAGTGGTTAAAAGTACCGGGCGCTTCTATGCGAAGTTTTTCGATAAGTTTTGAATTATGGTCTGTGATTTCACTTAGCCTATAATCGGTTACAACGTTAAATGCGTGTTCGAAGAAAGGAAGAACGGCCATCATTGCAACCACCGATAACATACCTGAAGTAAAACCATAACCTACGTAATACAATAAGTTATCTGCTGCGGTGATTTCGAAACAAAGCACGCATACGATTACGGGAATTGAAATAAAGAAACCCATAATGAACACTTTTATTCTTGACGCTACGTTTGAAACGAGATAAATTGCAAGTAAACCTGTGGTTACGCCTATTACCATTGAAAAATAGGTTGATTTATCGTAACCGAATTCGCCGAATGCAAAAGTATCTACCATGAACATTATCAAGCAGTAAACGAAGTTCATTATTATTGCCGATCTGCGGTTTACTAATAATAGAATTAATAATGCGCAAAGAGATACGGGGCGTGCGTATACGTGCAAGTATTTACCGATTAAGTAACTTGCTATTAAAGAGAATTCAAGCACCGTAAAAATTAAAAATACGTTGCTGGTTTTCTTTAAAAAGTCGCGAAATTCATAATAGAAATACATATATAGCATTGCTATTAAGAACAGTAACGCAAGCGCGATATAAATGAAATTGTTGCGCGTTTCTGCCTGAAGGAAGAAGTTTACAAACTGCTCTATACCACCTTCGTTTAACAGTACCGCACCCGCAAATAATACGATTAGTACCAAAAAGTGGAAGAAGAACTGAAGTATAGTTCTTGCATAGTCGCGTCCTTCCCAAGGTTCTACGATTTGTGATTTGTGTAACATTTTAGTGCCTCTCTTCTTTTATCGTTAGTTATCCCCAGTTTTGGGTTTGTGCTTTTGCTCTGAAAAGCCGTGAGTTTGTTGCTTTTTTTCTTCGTCTTTATTATACGCCTTTATAATTTGCATTACCAAGGAGTGGCGAACAACGTCTTTATGCGTTAGTTCTACGATTTCTATCCCTTCAATATTCTTTAAAATTGACGTGGAATGGCGCAAACCGCTAATTTTACCGTCTGGCAAGTCCACCTGAGTAAGGTCGCCGGTTACGACTACTTTACTTCCTTCGCCCATTCTGGTTAAGAACATCTTCATCTGCTCTTTTGTTGTGTTTTGCGCTTCATCTAAGATAATAAAGGCGTTGGATAGCGTTCTACCGCGCATGTATGCGAGCGGTGCAACTTCTATACTGCCGCGTTCTAAAAGTTTTTGGTAATTTTCAAGACCGAACATCTCTTGCAACGCGTCGTATAAAGGGCGCAGATAGGGATCTACTTTAGACTGTAGGTCACCCGGTAAAAAGCCAAGTCTTTCGCCCGCTTCTACGGCAGGTCTGGTTAAAATTATCTTTTCTATTTCTTTATTTTTATATGCGGAAACTGCCATTGCAACAGCCAAGTAGGTTTTTCCCGTACCAGCAGGGCCTACGGCAAATACCACGGTGTTTTTCTTGATGGCGTCTACGTACTTTTTCTGCCCCACCGTTTTGTATTTTATTTGCTTTCCGCGGGCGGTTATGGCAAGCACACCGCTCATGATTTTTTCTATACCTTCGGTGTTGCCTTCTTTTGCAAGTTCTATGCAGTAGATAATTCTATTTTTATCTATTACTTCGTGAGCGCGGATAATATCTAAAAGTTTATTTAAAACGGTTACACATACTTCTACTTTGTTTTCTTCCCCGCTTACCTTTATTTCTTGCCCGAAAACGCTTAACTCTACTTCCGCTTCGCGTGAAATAACTTCTAAATTTTCATCAAACGAGCCAAGTAAGCGCGAAAGTTCATCTGAACTTGCAACCGTGAGTTTTTGGGTTACTTTTTGCAAATTTTACTCTCCTGTAATGTTTTTTTCGTATTTTAAAGTTACTTTTAGTTTGTTCTGACCTATTATTTGTATATCATGCGACCTAACTGCATAATCGCCAAGCGCGTGTTTTGCGCACGCTAAAGCGTTTGCTTTAAGCGAATCGTCTATTTCGTATGTTGCTGTATAAATAAATTCAAAGGTACATTCAGCGGTAATTTGAAAAATTAAATCGCTAAAAACTTCCTTTTCTCCAGCAAGAACACTCGCCTTAGCAATTAAATCGCCTTTTTTTATTTCTTGGTTTTCACTTACGCACGCCGTACCCGAATATACCGTTATTTTCAGTATGCGCATATCTTCACTCGCATATAAATGATTGCTTAGTTTTGGCAATCTATCAGGCGGTTCAACCTGCTGTTTTATATCGATAATCGCGCTATTGCCCCACTTTTTTAGTGAAACAAATGCTACGTTGCTTTCTTTACTTAAAATAGTAGCGACTTTTAAAAGTTGATCTTGATTAAAAGTTGAATACTTTTTAACGCCAACTTCATCCATCGCTTTTTCTATTTGATTTTTAAATAAATAAGCATCGCCAACGTAATCACATTTTAAAAACAGACCGTTAAACAGATAACAAAGGGTAAAAAAGAGCGCTATGCCAAGGGATATTAAAGGTTTTTTTACCATAAGGTAAAAAGGCATACACAATCCCCCACTCTTCAATTCTTTATTATACCACGAATTTTTACAAATTGCAAAAAATTTAAGGGCATCTTTGCTATCTATGGTAATTTTTACACATTTTTCACCTAAAAATTTAACTTTTAATAGATTTATTTGCTTTCTTTTTAGGCGCGCGAGCAAAACGCTTAGATTATTTCCCTTAACAAGATAGGTTTTAGTTAAAAAAGTCATACTTCTTCCACCTTTACCAAATCCACTTTACCCGTAAAAGCAAGGTCGCCTTCTATATGCTTTAATAGAAGTAAATTTTGCCCGTATACGGTAATTTTACTAACGCTGGTTAAAACGCAAATGCAATCGCTTTGCAATAAATAAATTTTCTTTACCCCCGTGAAGTATCCGCCACCGTAAGTTAACGTAACGGCACTACCCGATAACTTTTTTGATATTTTTATTATTTCGTCTTTGAACTTCATACCATATTATATGATGTAAAACACAAAATAATAATTACTTTTTTTTCTTTATTTTTTAATGTTTTATGTTGAATAATCGACTTATAGCCCCACTTTTACCCTTAAACCACTAAAAAAACGCAAAGGTTTACTTTGCGTTTTATCATTAGTTATTTTTATTAACGAACTGTTTTAAAGTTTCAAACAATTCAGAAGTGATTACGTGTTCTATACGGCAGGCGTTTTCTTCGGCCACTTCTTCGCTTGCCCCTATTTGCAATAATACTTTTGTTATAATTTTGTGTTTTAAATAAATTTCGTTGGCGCGTATTTTTCCGTTTTCGGTTAAAGTAATCGCACCGTTTGAAGCGACTTCAATATATTTTTTCTTTTGAAGCAACCCCACCGCACGCGATACGCTTGGGCGAGAATAGCCCAGTTCTGAGCAAATATCCACCGAGCGAACGAAAGTGCTTTTTTGTGTTAATAAGAAGATGGTTTCTAAATACATCTCTTCCGATTCACGGTACTTCATCATATCCCCTTTTATCTTCGCTTTACAAAGTCTTTATTTAATTTTTATTATACAAGATTTTTTACCGTTTGTAAAGTTAAAATACATTTTTTTTGTTTAAAATTACAAAATTACAAAAAAGAATCCCCGCAATGCAATAGCAAAGCAGGGATTCAGAGAAAAGATATTTATGCATTTATATCGGAGTTATCTTTTTGATTATTCGTTTTTTCTAAATTACACGAAGAACATAACGAGCAAGAATTGCATGAAGAACAAGATGAGCAAGTAGTTTTGCCATCTTCAACTAAATCGTCGCTTACGTGATGACAAGAACTTCCGCCTTTACCTTTAGAAGGGCAAGTTGCCCCGTCCGGACAACCTATGCACTTTCTTCCGCTCTTCTTTGCCTTGATTATATAAACAATCGCAAAGCCCATTATTACGGCGATTGCAATTATAGCAATAATTTCTTCGGGTTTCATTTATATCTCCTTAATTTAAGCAGCTTTAAGTTCGTATTCTGCTTTTAACTGCTTATTTTTCTTGATAATTAGCAAGGTAAGCACAGCGGCGATAACCGCAACTACTGCCCAACCAACGATAGGCATCCAAACGCTTCCGAACTTGCCGCCAACGAATAACGTGCCGAAGAAGAAGGTTAAAAAGCTAACCGTATAACCTACGGCAAACTGTAAACCTATGCCTGCCCAAAGCCATTTTCTACTTTTGATTTCAGAATTCATTGCGCCGATTGCAGCAAAGCAAGGCGGGGTAAATAGGTTGAACATTAAGTATGCAAGACCTGCGACCTTAGCAATACCCATAATTGCGGCAACTTCACTTGCACCGCTTTCTAAAATGAGTTCATCTACGTTAATAAAGTTAGTAATACCGTAACAAACAGCAATCGTTCCAACAACGTTTTCTTTTGCTATAAAGCCTGTAACCGCAGCGGCTGCAAGTTGCCATGCAGCTACGCCTACGATAGGAGCAATTACGTATGCAAAAGGCGTTGCTATATCGTGAAGAATAGATTGATTTGCATCTACAATTTCAAACGACCAGTTAAAGGTTTGCATTACGTGAACTACAAAGTTACATACCAGTATAATAGTACCCGCTTTTATGATATAAGCCCAACCGCGTGAACACATTGATTTTACTGCGCTCCATAATGAAGGAAGTTTATATTCGGGAAGTTCTATTATAAAGAATGATTTTCTATTTTTGTGACCAGTTAATTTATTGATAAGAAGTGAGCAAAGAAGTATGATAACTATACCTGCAAAGTACATTGTTACGCCTACCCAAGCGGAATCAGAGAAGAATACACCTGAAAATAGTGCGATTACGGGAAGTTTTGCGCCACAAGGCATAAAAGGTGTTAACATTGCAGTCGCTCTGCGTTCGCGTTCGTTTCTTATAGTTCTGCACGCCATTACGCCGGGAATTGAACAACCTGTGCCGATTACGAAAGGTATGATTGACTTGCCTGAAAGACCTACTTTTTTAAAGATAGGATCTAATACTACAGATGCACGCGCCATATAACCGCAATCTTCAAGTAATGCAATTAGAAAGTACATTACCATTACTAACGGCAAGAATCCAACAACGGCTATTACACCGCCGATTACGCCGTCTACCAGTATAGACGCCCAAATACCGTCGCCTAAAGCGTCCGCCACCAAGCCTTGACCGGCTTCAAGCCAACCGACGAAAATATCTGCAATCCAAGGCCCAAGCCAGGCTTGTGATATACCAAAAACTAAAAACATTACAACCGCAAATATGGGAATACCCGCCCATTTGTTAGTTAAAACGTCGTCAATTTTGTCTTGCCAGTTTCTTTTGTTTGTTTTTATTTTGCGTTCTTCTACTTGCGCAACAACCCCGTTTACAAATTCAAAACGCTTTCTATCTGCCTCTTCAACCACCTTTTTGTCGGTTAAATCTATGTCGCCTTGAACGTAAGGAGCAACTTGCTTCGTTCCGATAATCGAAATGGCTTTTTGCACTACTTCTTTAAGACCTTCGTTTGAAGTAGATACCGTTTCTACTACGGGACATCCAAGTTTTTCAGAAAGAAGTTTTTCGTCTATATCCGTTTTCTTCTTTTCGTTAATATCAGACTTATTAAGCGCAACTACTAAGGGAATACCAAGTTCTAAAAGTTGGGTTGTAAAGAATAAACTACGGCTTAAGTTAGTAGCGTCCACAATGTTGATAATTGCATCTGGATTTTCATTCTTTACGTAAGAACTGGTTACGCTTTCTTCAGAAGTGAATGGAGACATTGAGTATGCGCCCGGTAAGTCTACCGCGATAACTTCTTCTACTGCGGCTAGATAATTCTTTTTTATCTTATGCTCTTTTTTGTCTACGGTAACGCCAGCCCAATTGCCTACCTTTTCATTTCTGCCGGTAAGCGCGTTATACATGGTCGTTTTACCGCTGTTGGGATTGCCCGCTAAAGCAATTCTCATTTTTTACCTCCACAAAATAATATATACTTAATAATTTATAACAATTTTTAAACCGAAATTATTAAATTTGTTTAAACGTTTTAGCCAACTATATGCCGTTAATCGACTTATTTGGCGACTTTTTGTTTTTTTTACATTTATATTCAATCTTGTTAGCGAGTGCTAACAATCATTCAAAAAAAATAATCTTTAAGACTATTTTTTAAACTATTATTGCATCTGCAAGTTGCATATCTATGTTATATCTTGCATCCTTTAGAACAACAACACAACCGCCGTTTCTAAAAGCAATTACTGTTATTTTTTCACCGCTATAGCAACCCAAAGAAAATAGAAAAGAATTCAACTCTTCGTCATCCGTTTCTATATCTTTAATAATATATTCTATTCCAGGTTGAGCCATGCTTAGTTTCATATACGTTGCCTCGACAAATAAGTTGTTAGCCATTGCTAATTCCGACGATTATTATATAACAGCGCAAACACTTTGTCAAATGATTTTTACCTAATTTTTAATTTTTTTTACTTTTTCCGTTTACTCATGCCCTGTTATAAACCATGTTATTTTCTATATATACATTTCTCAATAGAAGAAACTAAAAAAGGAGGGGATAAAAAACTATCCCCTCCTTTTTTGCTTGTAAAACAATATTCTATTTTACTTTTATCTAATTTTTTCAGTTACATCACATATTTTTGTGTTGGGATAAAATCTAATGATATATGTTTCTCCTAGTTCTACATCTTTTACATTTAAAACGATATATTCATCTTTTTCAATTAAATAAAATTTAGGTTTTCTATTTTCTAGTCTACCACTTCCATCATAATCAATACGAGAACCGGTAAATTCAACAACTTTTGCTTTTTCTTCTATATATGTATTGTTAGATACGTAACAATAATCTTTACAACATAATGTAAATGTATTAGCACACAATATACTTAAAGCAAATGAACCGCATGAGCAAAGAATTAATAGAATGATGCCATATTTCTTATTCAAAAATATTTTTTTTGCAAATATAAAGCCTAAGATAAAGAGTAAAACAAATATAATCATTCCAATTAAAGTTAAGTAAAATAATGCCCAATAATTTCTAACCATTTTTATACCCTCCTAAATATATGGATATAATGATCTGAGTGTTGCTCTATAGAAACACTTTCCTAAATCCACCTTTAAATTTAGACCAAGCATCATATTTGTATTTTGCAACGCAGGTTGTTCCTTGGTAGATGACAAATTTATTTTATTTTATTACAATAGTATTCTATAAAGGAAAAAAATCGGCATATTTATCATATAATTCAAATTCTTTTAGATTTTTATGCTTCTTCAATTCATTTTTCATTTGAATAATTGCATCTATATCTTTATTCTCTAAAACTAATTCAAAAGAATACACCATTTTATTACTAGAATTTAATTTACATATATAATCATCAATATTTAGTGTTTTTTCTATTTCACAACAATATTTAGGTAATAATTCATAAAAACACTTCATTATATATTTATACTCATATTCAAATAATTCGATAAGCATTTTTATAATCCTTCTCTATCTAAGCAAAAAGTGCCATATTGTACCATTCCCATAAACTAAACTCCATGTTCCATTATGAATATTTCCTGACTTACCTCGTTATTACAAAGTCATTAATATTTTAGTACCAATTATTTAATTTTTTAAATTCAATAAATTCATCTTTATAATCATAAACATTTGAAGGAACAAGAATATTCAATTTTATATCATCACTATTTTCTACTAATCCAATAAAACAAATTCCTTCTTGTTCAGTTTTTCTTATATATCCATATAATATATATTTTGAGTCATCTGTATTAGAAGTCAAATAATCCATAAACAATGAGTATTCTCCATTAACTAATGAAAATTCATTGATTATTAAATTTTGTATTTCTTTTTCGCTTGATAATTTTTGCTTTGATGTTACTTTATCTTTTCTTACACATTTATCATAATTAATTTCTTTATCCCAATCATTAATTAATTTTAAATATGCAATTTCATCATCAGTAAAATTTTTTGTATTTTGGGTATATATTTTTTGCTCTTTTATAATATAGTTAATATCTTCATAGAAAAAAACTTCTTTTTCGTTTGAATCTTGGCATATGATTAAAGCTGAAAATGATATATATGCTCCTTTATAGTACTTTTCATAGTATGTAAACATTGTTCTTCCATAACTATCTTCTTCGATTACTTCTATACTGGGATCACATTCATAATCAGCTCCCCACGAATAGCCATTTAACCATAACACACTATTTGCTGCTACCGAATATAAATCCGAATGCTTACCTGAATATCCACTATATCCACATGAAGTTAAAATCGCTGTAAATATTAACAATATCATCAATATAATTCTTTTCATTTTATATTTCATCCAACATTATTAGAATATAATCACAACTTATTTTCTTAATAAAATATATATTTGAATATATCCCCAAATAGGTTTTTAATGTATATATTTTATCATTACTATGTGCATTTGTCAATAGATAAAGTAAGAAAAAAAGGCGGGGGATAAAAAACTATCCCCGCCTTTTTTGCTAGACTCACCAATGTACTTACCATTAACAATTATAGACATGGCAATCTAATCTTATAACATTAAATTCAATATATTCATAATTTTTAATATCTTTAGGTATTTGTTTATCTAGTTTTATGATAATATCGCCAACAGAAACAATGCGTTTATCTATATCTAAAACTTTTCCTTGTAAATGATATGAATAATACGCTTTCTTGTCAATTAGATAATTTTCATCATCTATTCTTATAATTCTATCACACATAAAAGTTTCAATTTCTTTAATTTTAGGCATTATTTGTAATTCATTTTGAAATAAAGAACAAAAACAAATTATATCATATGTTCCATCTGAAATTATTAAATCCGCCTCGCCACTATCTTCATCAAAATTATAAATTTTTTTTATAAACATCTAATCATCTCTTTACAAACCAAATATCGTTAAACCTAAATCATCAACCAAACTAGCAACACTCCTAATTCCAAATGTCGCAGTTTTTGATCCGTTCAAGCCAACAAAAGCATAATTTGCTTTCCCTCCACTTCCAAAGAATCTAATATAACCTGTCGTAGTTTTACCTTTGTACATATATGTTACTTTTTGACCATGTCTAATAGTGTATTTTGCACCTTTAGCATATTCAGTTGCGTTTGAATATAATCCATTAAATTCATCCCCATGACTTAAAAAATGAGAATTAAGTTTTGCGGTAGAAGTAAAATTGCCAAAGCTAAAATATGAATAAGCTCCACCAATTATAGCGCCAGCTATAGCTCCAATTCCTAAGCCAGCTTGAACCCCTGCCCAGATGTTTGTTCCAAATTCATTATCATGTACAACGTCATAAACAATCCCGCCAACCGCTCCGCCAACTACTCCAATTCCTGCACCTATTAACGTTCCTACAGCAGCTCCGTGTATTACTGCACCTAAAATGCCAGACCCACCGATTGCCACTCCAGCTGCGCCACAAGTTAAAATAGTAGTTGCAACGACCACAAGACCTAAACCAATCCATCCAAGGACATTATACCAAGCGTGTCCATTAGGATCAACATTATTCACGGGATCGTTTCCGCAATATGCGTATAAGTTTAAACCGCCGAAAGATTCGGGATCTAAGTAATCTACACTATCGGGCGAGATAAAGCGACCAATGGCAGGATCGTACCAACGGGTTTGCAAGTAATACATGCAAAGGTCTTTATCCCAATAGTAACTGCGATACCTAAACGGGTTGATATTACCGATAAAGGTTTCGCTTGTGTTAACGGTGCCATTTGGGTTGCAAACGGTGCAGTTTCCCCAAGCATCATATTTGTATTTTGCAACGCAGGTTGTTCCTTGATAAATATCGGTTATATCCCCAAATAGGTTTTTAACGTATTTATTTTACCATTACTATTTATATTTGTCAATAGATAAAGTAAGAAAAAAAGGCGGGAGATTTTTTCTCCCGCCCTTTGTGGTTTAGGTGTTTATAGCATAGGTTTGTTATTAATACCATCAAAGTATTAAAACATGGTTTATTCTAATGCTTTTAAGCAATATAAACAATCTCTATCGGCACACTATCGTATGGAAACGCCAGCAATTTATATTCCAATGTATTTGAATCAAAATCATATTCAAATATTAAATGTGGAAAGTTCCACCCATTACCGGCACCTATTCCATACGTTAATAAAATATGCCCGTTAGATATATCAACCCTCTTTGGTCCATAATTAAATTTTTTCATAGACTCAATATATATTGTGTTCCTTAAATATTCATCATCTATAATATTAGATAAACCCGTTTCTAAATCAGTAATAATAAATTTTCCGTGCTCTTTAGGCGATTTATTTTCTATTATTTCTACGTTATATTTGCTTTTCTCTTTTTGCACGTAATCATATATATTACAATTTTTTCCACTATAAATATTTTCATAGACGCCTGTGGAAATTGTACATTTATCAATATAATATATTCTGCTTTTTCTATACATAAAATAAAAAGAATCTTTATAGACGACTACATCAAGATTACTATTAGAATTTATTTCTTTTCTATAAAAAATATTTATGTTTTTCCCATAATAATCACAAGAATAAATAGTCACATATTGACGATTAGCTACTTTATAATAAAATAAATCTTCATAAAAAACCAAAGGGTTATAAGGTTCTGGTTCTAAATCTTTGCGATCCAAAACATAATTTTCAAAATGAAGAGTACCATCAATATTTAAAAGAACTTCATCTTTTCCATTATAGTACTGCGAAAACTCGTCTTTTGCTAATTGTGTTGTATTTTGTCCACAAGAAGTTAAAAACAAAGTTAATATTATTAAAAATAATAGACATATCTTCCTCAATTTAGAATCCTCCATTTACAATTAAATCCCAAATCC
Source organism: Christensenellaceae bacterium (assembly GCA_045596285.1). Classification (GTDB taxonomy): domain Bacteria; phylum Bacillota; class Clostridia; order Christensenellales; family Borkfalkiaceae; genus HGM11416. The sequence goes on from JAZOCA010000118.1 coordinate 36,244, forward strand.
AATATATAGGATTACTAAACAGAATATAAGCGATTCTCATTCCTATCGACATTTATTTGAATATATCCCCAAGCAGGTTTTTAACGTATATATTTTATCATTACTATGTGCATTTGTCAATAGATGAAGCAAGAAAAAAAGGCGGGAGATTTTTTCTCCCGCCTTTTGTGGTTTAGGTGTTTATTTGTTAAATTTCCATCCTTTTTTACGATGATATAAGGCTGAATAATTAGAAATAGCCGTAAGGAACATGGCAAAACCCATAATTCCGGCACCAATTCGAAAACAAATCGTAATTTTTTCAAAAATAAAGTAATCCACAAATGCGGAAACAAAAACTAAAAAGTGGCAAATATGAATAGCAAAAGCAAGTACCGTTAAATATCTATATTTATTTAACCCTAAACAAAACAAGCGTTTATACCAGGGGTATGTAAAGTATGGATGACGTTCAACAACTCTTTTCGTTCGTTTTACATCACTACAAAATCCTAATATACATATACAATTAATAAGCATTATCCCTGAAAAAAGGAGACAACACAATAAAATATCCCTTTTCATAATTTACCTAACAAAGTGGTTAGTGTCTAACTTCTATGTTTTATTTATTGTTTAAATATTTGTTGATTAATTCATTAAATTCATTTTCATTGCAATATAACCAAGAATTGTAGGATAAAATATCATCACCATTATATTTAAAATGCTTTGATTCTATTTGAGATATAACATCATACTCACCATTTTCAAAAACTATTAAAAAACATTTTCCTGATGGAGAAGAAAGATTTGGACCGTATCTTTTCATTTCTATATTCATAATATCATTATAAATTTCCTCG
>JAZOCA010000119.1:0-10682 GCA_045596285.1 Christensenellaceae bacterium
ATTCTTACCTATCGCAAAACAGCAAGCTATCAAATTGTTAAAAAACAAAGCTAAATAAATTCCAATTTATCGAACTAAAAACGGGTGCAAAGCCTAATAGGAAAATGCACCCATAACACTAAAATTTGCACACATTGTAAAAATGGTATTAAAATTTTAGATTACTCACAAAAAAAATCCTTAGGCTTATTCTAAGGATTTATTTATACAAGATTTTTTGAAGTTGGTGGAATATCAAATAGAGTACCGTACTTAAAATTTCTTATTACAAAAACAAACGACTGCAAATTTTAAAAATTGCAGTCGTTTTTATTCATTATAAGGTAGTGGTGTATCGCCAAGTAATTTGTTTTTAGAGTATATCGCATAAAAACTAAAATCGAAATTTTAACTTATAATAAATTGACGTTTATTTACTTTTGCGAATTAAATACGTTTTCAAATAACGAAATACCGCTTTTCTTTAGTACCCAACCGATAATGCGCGGGGTTAGGCGTGGGAATATTCTTGCAAAAAAGTCCATAAGTTTAGCATCAAAACCAAGTACTATACGTTTTCTTTTTCTTGTGATTTTTTTAATTAACTTGCGAACTATTTTTTCCGGGGAAGAGCAAACCAACGATAATAAAGAATTTTCTTTTTCACTAAGTTTCTTTTGCGAACGAAAAATATCAGTTTTAGCAAAACCGGGGCAAACGATTGCAACGTACCTATTTTTGTTTTCAAGAATCAAACTTTCGGTAAAACTCTTTAGAGCAGATTTAGAAGCAGAGTATGCTCCCGTTCCGCATACGGTACATAGCGCAGCAGAACTGGAAATATTGATAATCGCGCTATAGGCGGACTTTTTTAATATATTTTCAAGTGCTTTAACAGCGTATACGGTTGCAAAAAAGTTAATATTCATAACATTAATAACTTCATCTGCGCTATACTTATCAATCGTAGAAAAGGGTGGTAAAATTCCCGCGTTGTTAATTAAAATATCAATTATTTCGCCCTTTTGGTTTAAAAGCTTAGCAAGTTCTTCCCATTTTGTTTGATCGCTTACGTCAAACGGATAATAAGAAAAATTATCCCCAAGTTCTTGCTTAAGAGATTCTAATTTGCTTTGAGTGCGAGCAATGCCTATAACTTTGCAACGGTATTTTTTAACCAACGTAGTTGCTAAAATTTTACCAAAGCCAGAACTTGCGCCTGTTATAATTACATTTTTATCGTATAGCCAACTTTTTTTCATAACGTAAGAATTGTATCACATTTGCAAAAATATTTCAAGACATTTGAATATTTATATAATAATTTGTTCAAAATCACAACGCGAAAGCAAGAAGAAAAATAGTAGTTTATTTTATAAAAATAAAGTGTTAGAAAGCGCTTGCAATTTTAGCAAATATATTGTATAATACTAAAACATAAAAAATTAAACGTAAGGGTATAGAAAGCCTTAGGTAAATTAATAGATAGGTAAAAGTATGTCAGAAATCTTAAAAGAACAACAAGCGGAAATTAAAAAGACGGCTTCAGCTTCAGGCGAAGGCGGAAAGTCAGTTGGTCTAACTTCCGAAATTCCCGCGTCAATTATCGCAGAAAGCGAAAATTCATTACCCATGGTAGCCATGAAAGGGCTTGTAATATTCCCAAATATTGCAACTTCTTTTAACGTAGGTCGCCCAAAATCTTTGGCGGCGCTTAATCGCGCGCAAGAAAGCACTAAAAATATATTTTTAGTTACGCAAAGGGATAGAAGTATAGACGATCCAAACCCTCAAGATATATACACGGTTGGCGTTGTTTGTAAAATTAAAAGAATGTTCCACTTCGAAGGAAACGTAAGCGTTCATATCGAAGGACTTTACCGTGCAAAAATAACCGAATACGTAACCACCGAAGAATATTTTTCGGTTAAAGTTGCTCCCTATGAAAGTATTTATGACGATGGGGCAGAACTTACCGCGTGCATGAAATTAGTGCGTGAAAAATTCCGCGCACTAGCGCCCTCTTCAGATGACGGAAAGGATAAATTAGAGCGCATTTTTGCCGTTGAAGATCCAGACGTTTTTATCAATATTGCGACCTTCCGTTCTGAAATTAGCGAAGAAGAAAAGCAAATGATTTTGCAAACAAGAAGCGTAACCGAAAGAGCAGAACAATTTTTAACGGCGTTATCTGCGCAAGAAGAGATCGTTGAAGCGGGTAAAAGAATAAGCGAAAGAGTAAGAAAAAACGTAGAAAAAGGTCAAAAAGAATATTATCTGCGTGAACAAATTCGCGCAATACATCAAGAACTTGGGGACGACGAAAACGAAAAAGACGAACTAAAAAATGCAATTTTAAACAAAAATCTTCCTAAAGAAGTAGAAGAAAAGGCGTTAAAAGAACTTTCTAGAATGTCTAAAATGAACCCCAGTTCGCCCGATTACACCGTTTTACGCGGGTATTTAGACTGGATTTTGGATTTACCTTTTTCTGAACGCACGTCAGACGACACTACGATAAAGCAAGCGAAAGAAATTTTGGATGCAGATCATTTTGGTTTAGAAAAAGTAAAGAGCAGAATTATAGAACATCTTGCCGTTATTAAACTTAAAGGCAAAATAAGCGGGTCTATTATTTGCTTAGTAGGCCCTCCAGGAGTTGGGAAGACTTCTGTTGCATCATCAATCGCGCGCGCAACTGGTAGAAAATTCGTTCGTATGAGTCTTGGCGGTGTAAAAGACGAAGCAGAAGTAAGGGGGCACAGAAAAACTTATATCGGCGCAATGCCTGGTAGAATTATTTACGGTTTAAAGAATGCGGGTAGTTCTAACCCCGTTTTCTTGCTTGACGAAATAGATAAAATCTCTTCCGATATGCGTGGAGATCCAGCAAGCGCTTTATTAGAAGTATTAGATCCCGAACAAAACGCAACGTTCCGCGATAGATATTTAGAAGTGCCTTACGATCTTTCTGACGTTTTATTTATAACCACGGCAAATACGCTTGATACCATTCCCGCTCCGCTATTAGATAGAATGGAAGTAATTGAACTTTCAGGTTATACTCGCGAAGAAAAATATGAAATTGCAAAGCGTTATTTAGTGCCTAAAAAACTAAAGGAAAACGGCGTTGAAGTAAATCGCGTTAAGTTTGATGAAAGTGCCGTTTACGCGGTTATAGATGGATATACGCGTGAAGCAGGCGTTAGAAATTTAGAAAGAGAAATCGGTTCTATTTGCCGTAAAATCGCTTGCGATATCGCTTTAAACGGCGGTAAGAAAAAGTACACGGTAAATCAGGCTAGCGTAGAAAAATACCTAGGCGTTAAAAAGTTTGGAATAGAAGAAGAAACTTTCGAAAACGAAGTGGGCTCTGCAACCGGTCTTGCTTGGACTGCTGTTGGCGGAACTACGCTTACCATTGAAGTTAGTCTTGTTCCCGGCAAGGGCGAAATCCTATTAACAGGTAAGCTTGGCGACGTTATGAAGGAAAGCGCAAGGGCTGCAATAAGCTTTATTCATGCAAATTGCTATAAGTACGGCATAGATGAAAGTTTATTCTCTACAAGAAATATTCACGTACACGTACCCGAAGGCGCAACACCAAAAGACGGGCCTTCTGCAGGCATCACGATGGCAACGGCTTTATGTTCTGCGTTTACTGGCAAGCAAGTTAACAAAAATATTGCAATGACGGGCGAAATAACACTTCGCGGTAAAGTTTTAGCGATAGGTGGTTTAAAAGAAAAGGCGTTGGCTGCATATCGCGTCGGTATACGCAAGGTTATTATTCCTAAAGCAAACGTTAAAGACCTTGAAGAAATTCCCGAAGAAATTCGCAGTCAAATTCAATTTATCCCCGTATCTGACGTATCGACCGTATTTGAAGAAGTTATCGTCGGCATAAAAGGGTAGGTTAAGGAAAATTATGATAATAAAAAACGCTGAATTTATAAAATCTGCAGCAGATAAAAAGGGGTTTATGACCTTTGATAAGCCCATTATAGCCGTTTGCGGAAGAAGTAACGTGGGAAAAAGTTCCTTTATCAATATGCTTTCTAACCGCAAAAAACTTGCGCGGACTTCGCGCGAACCTGGAAGAACACGCCTTGTAAACTATTTTGATTTTGGTGAGTTCGTTATAGCCGATTTACCAGGCTACGGCTTTGCTCAAGTTTCTAAAGGCGAAAAATTAAAATGGGCAAAAACCATAGAAAATTTCTTTGCTTTGCGTGAACACGTAGATCATGCGTTTTTGCTTTTAGATTTACGCCGAGAGCCAAACGCAGACGACATAGATTTTATAAACTACTTAAATCACTATATTATACCTTTTACAGTAATCTGCACTAAAAGCGATAAGTTTGCAAAAACCAAAATAAAACCTGCCGTTAAAGCTATTGCGGATAGGCTTGCTCTTGGCGAAGATAATCTTATTGCCGTTTCAAATGAAAATTCATACGGAAAAGAAAAGGTTTTAATGCGCCTTGATAAAATAATGGAAGCATATCAAATAATGCAAGAAAATTCGCTTGATGATGCTGATGAATCTATGAGTGAAGAAAGTGATGAAGATGCCGATAATTGACCTATAGGCTAACTTATTACATAAAAAAATAATATAAATACAAACAAAAAAGCGTTTGAATGGAAAAATTCAAACGCTTTTTATTTTTTATAAAAGCAATACGAAATAAAAACAACAAAATGTGTGATAATCGCCTTATATCGCTACTTTTGCCCGTATAAAGGCAATTTTATCACCAATCTTCACTTTGATTTTCTTTTTTTAATGGGGGATAGGTGTATTTAGAACTACTGAATGAATCAATATACATCTTAGCGCAAGTTTTTAAACCGTCGGATTCTTCAAAATATTTAAAGTCGCCGTTGCGCGCTGCGATATAACTTCTAACGAATTGAGAAGTTATAACTGGCATATAAAGTCTTTTTACGTACATTTCGCCCGGTTTAATAAGGTCAAGACTACTAACGGGAATAAGCGGAACTTCACATATGCCGTTATTGCCAGAAACTAATTTAGAATCTAAAGTAGGAATAAATCTTTTACCGCATTCTTCGGCAAAAATTTCTTTCGTTTGGCGGTTTTGCGCGCCAAGGAAAATTTGAGCGTTACAGTTATCGCGAATAATTACCGAGCGATCGGGATTATAAACGTGGTCTATTTGCTTGTAAGATTGAACTACAATGTGAAACCAAATATTTCTTGAGCGAGCGGTAGAGATTTTGTTTTCAAAATCCTTAATCATGGGGATATTGCCAAATTCGTCTAATAAGAAGTGTAAAGCCACTGGGTTGCGCGTTCTTTCAGCCTTTTCCAAAGCCTTTCTGTAAAGCCAGTCAATAAATAAACCTGCAACTTGGAAATCGCTTTTTTCGTAGTCACGCGTTACGATAAAGATAGCAAAGTTTTTATCGCCAATAGCGTCTATATCAACGGTATTACCGGTGGTTAATGCGATAATATGCGCTTGAACCCAATCTTTAAAAGCGCCGTCAAAAACACCGCAATAACTTCTCATAGTGTTGGGCGCGTTATCAAGTGCGGTAAGCATCATAGAAACGGTTTCAGGTTTTTTATCTTTTACAAGGGGATGGTTGATAAGTTTATTAGAATCGTTTAAAACCCAGTTTCTTAAAGTAAGATAGTATTCTTGAAGAGTTTTAATAGTCATCATATCGCGTGTGAATCCGCTACCTTCTTTAACTGCGTCTTCAAGCATGCAATACATAATACCTTTTATAAGGCTTTGTGCGCCGTATTCCCAAGATGCGTCTTTAGTGTTCTGAACGGTTATAAACATATTTGCAAGTTCGTTAACCAAACTTGAAATTTCGGCGTTTAAGAAATCTCGTTGAGAATTCAAAAACGTATCTAAAAGTTCTCCGTTAGGGAATGCTTTTCCGTCGTAATAACAGTACACTTCGCCGTAATCTTTTTCAGGTGCAACCAAAATACAGTCAGCGCCTGGTTTGCCTTTACGGTATTCAATACCTACTCCTATATCAAGCAACTTCATTTGAAGTTCATAAAGTTCGCTTAGGGGATTCCATCTGTCAGAATGGCTTAAATCCTTAAAGTTGATAATAAAAAGTTCATATCCGTTATCTTTAAGGTGTTTTGCGTTTCTATCAAAAAGTTCACCTTTAGGGTCGGTAATAAAAAGATTACATTTATTTTTTTGTGAAGAAATTGCGCGAAGTTGTGGTTCAACACAGCCCGTCGTTTTACCGCTACCGGTAGTACCAACGTAAAGTTCGTGGAATTTGGGTAAGTAGTAGTAACGAAGATCACAATTGCGTTGTTCTTCTGGGCTAAGCGTTAAAAATTCTTCTAAAGAGCGCGTTTCTCCATCTTTGGTAACGTAGTCGCTTGCAAAGGGATAGCCAGACATTTCTGTATTAGGTAAGTCCTTGTATAGCACGGTTTTCACACCATAAGAGCCAACTATATCCGCGTAATTTACCTTTTTACCGCATTCCAGATATTCTTCAATATAGGCGTTTCTTATTCTATCTGTAATAGAGATATTTTTATTCATATCGTGCACCCCTTTAATTATCTAAACCCAATTTTTTTTGTGGGTTTGCATGCGGAATTAGTAACGTCTTTCCATTCCTTTCTTTCATAATTATTTATGTAATACATGCGTTTGTAATAATCTAATTCATTAGACAAAACGGCTTCCATAAAAGAATAGTCTATATCGTGGCGATTATAGGCAAAAACGATATCTTGTAAAATAGAGGAAAGATAAACGTAATAGGTAACCGCTTCGTTACAGTAATTTTTCTTATCTTCTTCAGGAACTACGGTATAGCCCGAATGTAAATATTTTTGCGCTAAAGAAGCAGTTTGGTCAAAGATTTTAGCGTGTTCTTCGTCACCTTTAAGTTTAAGAACGTGAACTAAAATTTTAAGTGAAGGAATATCCCCCCAAAAAGCCCCGCGAATAAGTCTATTCAAACTTTCTTCGTAGTTGAGTTCCGTACCTATTCCAAGCGCCAACAAAATACCCATTTGACGATTTGCGAAAAGATTACCCCCTGCGGAAGCGCGTTTGATTTCTTCATATCTAACGCAAGCGTTATAAGAAAAATAGTGGGTATAATCAAACCAGTCTGGATTAATACATGGAACGTTAGATTTAGCTAATCTTTCAAGGGCGGAAATAACGTTACATTTTATATCTTCCAAAACGTCTAAATCGCAAAGTTTGCTATTAAAATTTCTTTCGCTGTAAACGGCGTTTTTATCAACCACCAAGCTGATGGGAGAAAGGCTTTTATAAATAGCCGTTTTGCAGTTTTCAAGGGTGTTTTCGTCAAGCCCGTAGGAATCGCCGATCAATTTAATAATTTTATCGCAATCTTGCTTAAAAGAACCGCTTGGGGTATTAGACATTAACATCGTAGCCGTCAACATTGTGTAAAAGGCTTCGTAATTTTTAAAAATACTGTTTAGCACAATAGTTCTCCAAAATGGTTTAATACCTAAAAAGTATACACAATAAAATAAATTTTGTCAACAAATGTTTAATATAAAATTGACTTAACTCTTCAAAGTGTGATATATTATTATATATACGTTTACAACAATTTGTTTTAATAAGCGTAAAACTGCGTAAACGTTAAAAAAGTGAAGGAGAATATAAATGACCTATACAAAAGAATCCTTTGAAGATAGATTAGATAAAAGCCGTATAGTTGTTATTTGCGGGGATATAAATTCCGAAAGTGCTTCTAAAATAATTTTCAGACTTTTAACCCTTTCATCTATTAACGAAAAAGAAGAAATTCAACTTTTCATTTCTTCTGCATCAGGCGATTATTCAGATATGATGGCTATTTACGATACGCTATCTACTTTATCTGCTCCCATCAGCGGAATTTGCGTTGGTAACGTGGGTAATTTCGCCACCTTGATTTTGGCAAAATGCACTAAAGGTAAAAGATTTTCTCTTTCTCACGGCGAAATAACTTTTTCTCAGCCTTACGGCTATCTCGCACCGGGTACTAATCAACAAACCGAAATTGCAATTCAGGCAAAAGAATCCTCATTAAAAAGGGAAGTGTTTGAAACAGAGCTATCAAAATGTACGGGGCAATCGCTTGAAAAAATACACGCCGATTGTGAAGTCGGGGTTGTTTTAAGCGCAAAAGAAGCAAAAGAATACGGCATTATAGACGAAATACTGTAAGGGGGTAGAAAAGAGAATGGATCAACCAAGAATTATACTTTTAAACGGCTCTGTTAACGAGTATTCCGCTATGGACGTAATTTTAAAACTTTTGGATTTCGACCGTCAGGATAGCGCGCAAGAAATAACCCTATACATTAATTCGCCCGGCGGTAGCATCCTTCACGGGCTTGCTATTTACGATACGATAAAACATATAAGCGCCCCCGTAACTACCGTATGTTACGGTATGGCTGCGTCAATGGGGGCGTTTTTACTTTCTTGTGGGGCAAAAGGTAAACGATACGCGTTAAAACACAGCAGAATACTAATTCATCAACCGCTAATTTCAACCGAGCACGGTTTAGTTCGCACTCAAACTGAAATGCAAAAAATGGCAAACAGCATTTTAAAGGCAAGGGAAGAATTAGAAAAAATCATGGCGGAAAATATCGGCGTAACCGTTGAAAAAATACATCAAGATTGCGAGCGCGATAACTGGATGAGTGCTGATGAAGCGCTTAAATATGGGATTATAGACGGTATTTTAGGGGACGAAAGCAAACCCGAATAAAGGAGAAATAAATGGAAATTGCATTAGGAATAATCGCGGGCGTGGTATTAATGGCCTTTTTGTATATATTTTCTATGCTTGGTTATTTTGTTTTGCGCCAAAAGATGTCCGGCGCGAAATATAGCGTAGAAATTGTAGTTTTAACTTTTGCGGTTTTAACGAGTATTGCCGTTAAGTTTGTTATAATCTTTTTAAGTGAAGATGCAAGCGGTAATTTTTGGCAAAGTATGGCAAACACCTTCAAGGCGATATACAGCGGTATAGGCGGGCTTACCTTTGAAGGGCTTTCGGATTTCGAACAGCAAACCGTAAAATCCTTTGTTCAATGTTTATATTCAGGCTCTTCGCTATATGCGGGGGTAATGATTTTAAGTGTATTAACGGCAAAAGTCAGTTACGAAATATACAGCGGAATTAGGTTGTTTGCAAGTTTTAATAGAAAAAACGCAAGCGGAAAGGTGGATTTCTATATCTTTACTGCGGTTAACGAAGAAGCGTTAACCTTGGCAAATAGTATTACAAAGCAATACTATGAAAAAGATAACGGCAGAAAAAGCAATATTATTTTTACGGGTAACGCCATAGAAGCTTTTGATTCAAAGGAAGAATTACACCGTGAAATCATGGCAAACGGATATTATTACTGGTCTTATTCTTCAAAGCAAAACGATCAAAAAGGTGTGTTCGAACATCTTAAATTCCGCCCCGGTCAGGACTTTTTTATAGATAAACCTAATTCGCGGAAGCAGGAAAGCAGAATTCACTTTTTTGCACTTAATGAAAATCTAAAGTTAAGCGGTTTAGAATGTGCTAACAGTAGTGAAGTTTTTTCTGAAATTCGAAGCCTACTTAACAATTTTATAACCGTAACAGGTGGCGGTTACAAAATAAATAAAAACGCCGTTATTGATTTTTACGTCTTATCCGATAGTGAAACAAATTACGAATTCTATCAACGCGAACTTGAAAAAATCGTAAGAGAATACGTAAGTAAATTCGACTGTTTAAAACTTTGGCAAGCTTACGAAAAAGTCGGCGTTATTATAGAGAATTCACGCGGGGAAGGAATCGAAGAGGAAGTTGAAGTAAAAAGAGAAAAACTTATTAAGTTCATATCTTGCTATTTCCAACTTCACGTAGTCAACGAAGCGCAACTTGCTGCCGATTGTATGATTCCTGCAAGAAAAAATAGTTACGAAGAGCAAGGTAAAAGTTCGATAGACGTCGCTAAAGAATATCTTGCCGAAAGTATACCCAACGAAGCGGACGAGTATAGAGTAATGGTTTTGGGATTTGGTACTAACGGCCGTCAATCAATGAAAAAATTGTACGGTGCTACGGCGTACGTCAACGATAATTTACATCCTTCGCGTTTTATTGCGGACGTATATGATCCCCACGTAGACGACGTTTCAGGCTTGTTTGGTTTTAATCATCCTATGTTTATAACTATAGATAAAGGTAGTGATTTGCAAAGCGTTACTAAAGATGAATGGGAGCAATGGGATGCTAAGGCAGGTTTATTGTTTAACGATAAAGTTGTTAAAGAGTACGCAGATAAAGCGTCAAGTCAGTTGAAAACCTATTCTAAAGAATATTCAAAAGATGCTAAAAAATCACAACTTTCTATATTGTGCGATAAATATGAAGAAAATCTTCCGCAATCTTACGAGCAAGTAAAAGAGCACTTTAAACTTCCAGTAGTGGCGTTTCATAAGGTAAGTTCGTTTAATCACGGATTTTTACGCTTTTTAGATAAAAATACCGGCAATATAAACAGTACAAAGTCCGCCTATAACGCGTTTATCGTGGCCTTGGGTGATGATGAACTGAATATAATGATGGCAAATTCTATTATTGCCGACGTTAAAAACGAACGCATAATTTGCGGTAATAATGAACCAAATAAGGTAAAAACTCTATACGTA